>CAYMDB010000038.1:0-13794 GCA_964388865.1 uncultured Flavobacteriaceae bacterium | reverse complement strand
TGGAACATTGCTAATTCAACAGAACGTAAACTATTACAAAATGGAAAAAGTAGAAGTAAAAGAATTACTTGAAGCAGGTGTACACTTTGGTCACCTCACCCGTAAGTGGAACCCAAACATGGCCCCTTACATTTATATGGAGCGCAATGGCATCCATATTATCAACCTTTACAAAACAGCAGCAAAAATTCATGAAACTTCTGAAGCCCTAGCTAAAATAGCAGCTTCAGGGAAGAAAATCTTATTTGTTGCTACAAAAAAACAAGCTAAAGACATTGTTGCTGAAAAAGCAGCAGCTGTAAACCAACCTTATATTACAGAACGTTGGCCAGGCGGAATGTTAACTAACTTTGTTACGATTAGAAAAGCTGTTAAGAAAATGGCCTCTATTGATAGAATGAAGAAAGACGGTACATTCAACTCTTTATCTAAAAAAGAACGTTTGCAAGTCGATCGTTTACGTGCAAAATTAGAAAAAAACCTAGGTTCTATTTCAGACATGACGCGTTTACCAGGGGCTTTATTTGTAGTAGATATTATGCGTGAGCACATTGCTATTAAAGAAGCTCAAAAATTAAACATTCCTATCTTTGCTATGGTAGATACCAACTCTGACCCACGTCAGGTTGACTATCTTATCCCATCAAATGACGATGCGTCTAAATCTATAGATAAGATTTTATCAATTGTAACGTCTGCAGTAGCAGATGGTTTAAACGAAAGAAAAGCTGAACGTGCTGATAAAGAAGCAAAGCCAGCCACTAAAAAAGTAGCAAAAAAGGCTGTAGCCACAGAAGAAGAAGAATAAATAACATTTAGAACATATTCAAAAGTCGTTTAATTCTTTTCTTGCAAGAAAAATAATTAATCGACTTTTTTAAATTTAAAAACTATGGAAAATACTGTAAAAATTACAGCAGCAGAAGTAAATAAGCTAAGACAAGCAACTGGTGCTGGTATGATGGATTGTAAAAAAGCTTTAGTTGAAGCTGGTGGTGATTTTGATAAAGCCATCGAAGTTTTGCGTAAAAAAGGACAAAAAGTTGCAGAAAAAAGAGCGGACAGAGACTCTTCTGAAGGTGCTGCAATTGCAAAAATAAATGCAGATAACACTTCTGGTGTTGCTATTGTTTTAGGCTGTGAAACAGATTTTGTTGGCAAAAACGAAAACTTTGTAGCCCTAGCAAACGACTTAGCAGAAGTAGCTTTAAACTGCGATACCAAAGACGAATTTTTAGCTGCTGATTTCAATGGAATGACCGTGGCTGAAAAGTTAACAGAACAAACTGGTGTTATCGGTGAAAAATTAGACATCACAGCTTTCGAAAAATTAGAAGCACCTTACGTTGGACACTATGTTCACATTAATAAAATTGCTGCTTTAGTCGGTTTATCTGCTGAAGTAGATAATGTTGAAACTTTGGTTAAAGATGTTGCTATGCAAGTGGCTTCTATGGGTGCTACAACTTTATCTTACAAAGATTTTGATCCTGCTTATGTTGCTTCAGAAACTGAAGCGCGTATTGCAGTCATCGAAAAAGATAATATTGAATTAGGCCGTTTAGGTAAGACCTTGAAGAATGTACCAAAATACATTTCTATGGCACAATTAACTCCAGAAATTTTAGCTGAGGCTGAAGAAGCTGCAAAAGCAGAATTAAAAGCAGAAGGAAAACCAGAGCAAATCTGGGATAGAATTTTACCAGGTAAAATGGAGCGTTTTATTTCAGACAATACAACCTTAGATCAAGAACAATGTTTACTAGATCAAAAGTTTATTAAAGATGAAAAATTAACTGTTGCAAAATATGTAGCCTCTTACGGTGACGTTGCTGTTACAGGATTTAAACGCGCTTCAGTAGGATAATTTAGTATTCTAAATCCTTAATATATTAAAAAGCTTCTCAGAATTGAGAAGCTTTTTTTTGGTTCTTTTTTCACTTTTACAGATGCTAATAATTATGTAGTTTTGTTAAACTTTCTAATCAACCAATGAAATGCGCCTTAAAGACCTTTAATTTACGATTGAATGATCTAAAAGCGAGTATCATTAGAGCATACTAACGAAACACATACTATCTAATGAAATACAAAAGAATACTACTAAAATTGTCGGGTGAAGCCTTAATGGGAAGTCGCCAGTACGGTATAGACCCTGAGCGTTTAGCGGAATATGCTGAAGACATTAAGTCCATTACAAGTAAAGGTGTTGAGGTAGCCATCGTTATTGGCGGAGGTAACATCTTTAGAGGTGTTGCAGGTGCGAGCAATGGTATGGATCGCGTTCAAGGTGATCATATGGGTATGTTAGCAACAGTCATTAACGGATTAGCCTTACAAAGTGCTCTTGAAGATTCTGGTATGCCAACCCGATTACAGTCGGCAATAAAAATAAACGAAGTCGCTGAACCTTTTATAAGACGCAAAGCGATACGCCATTTAGAGAAAGGACGCGTGGTTATTTTTGGAGGTGGTACAGGAAACCCTTATTTTACAACGGACTCCGCAGCTGTTTTAAGAGCTATTGAAATTGAAGCCGATGTAATTTTAAAAGGTACGCGTGTCGATGGCATCTATAATGCAGACCCAGAAAAAGATCACACTGCAATTAAGTTTGACCAAATTAGTTTTGAGGATGTCCTTAAAAAAGGTCTAAAAGTTATGGACACCACCGCATTTACTCTAAGTCAAGAAAATCAGTTACCAATTATTGTTTTTGATATGAACAAAAAAGGCAACTTATTGAAAGTCGTTTCAGGAGAAAACATAGGTACCAAAGTCAACCTCTGAGGTTTGGCTTAAATTTTGATCAATGCAATTCAAATTTTAACACAATGGATGAAGATATTAAATTTATACTAGATACCACAAAAGAGGCCATGGATGCGGCCATAAAGCATCTTGAAAAGCAATTAGTAAATATTAGAGCTGGTAAGGCAAGTCCAGCAATGCTTGGCAGTGTTATGGTAGATTACTATGGGTCTCAAACCCCATTAAGCCAAGTCGCAAACGTAAACACACCCGATGGTAGAACGATATCTGTACAACCTTGGGAAAAGAAGATGCTTCAAGAAATTGAGCGCAGTATTATGATTGCTAACTTAGGTTTTAACCCTATGAATAATGGAGACGTCATTATCATTAATGTTCCACCATTAACAGAAGAACGACGAAGAGATCTTGCCAAACAAGCCAAAGCGGAAGCTGAAGATGCAAAAATTGGTATTAGAAATGCACGAAAAGATGCCAATAACGAGATTAAAAAAAGTGACGTCTCAGAAGACCTTCAAAAAAATGCCGTGATTGACGTACAATCCTTAACCGACGCTTACGTTAAGAAAATCGATGACATTCTAGAGGTTAAAGAAAAAGAAATCATGACGGTTTAAATACTTTCTTTTAAAAATATACAGAGGCTGTCTAAAAAGTTTTAGTTAGTATTTGGAAGTTTTAATTGCAATTATGCGGTTCTTAAATATCTAGACCTTTCCAATTCTAAGTGCATCATCGACCTTTTAGACAGTTTCTTTTATAATTACCTATACACTAAATGCTACAACGTCTGTTTGTTGTTTTTCTTCTAGCAATTGCAACAACTGGTTTTGCACAACAGCCTCATACACAAGAAAAAGATTCCACACAAAAGGCGAGAGACTCAATAAAAAAAACAGAGTTTTTAAAAAATTTAGGTAACGGCTATTTGCCATTTAGCTTTTTCAATCTGGACTTACGCTATCTCGTAAAGTTTAATCAATATGAAGGTTTTAGAACGGGTTTAGGTGGTATTACGAATGAGCGCTTTTCTGAGCGCTTTAGAATTAACTCTTATCTTGTTTACGGTTTTAAAGATGATCGTTATAAGTATAAAATAGGAGGTGGTTTTAGAATCAACGACACTTCAAACACCTGGGTTAACTTATCTTACACCGATGATTTACAAGAAACCGGAAGCTCTAACTTTTTAACAGACAAACGTTTTTTCTCCTTTTTTGAGCCGCGTTTATTAAATATTGATTTGTTTCATAGGCATATTACCAAAGCCATTGCCATAGAACATAAATTTAGTCCTCATTTACTTTCTGAAACGCAATTTGCTGTTAGTAAAATAGACCCGACCTATCAGTACACCTTTGTTTTAGATGATCGCAGCTATAACACCTTTGATGTAAGTACAGCACAAATTAGTTTGCAATGGAGTCCTTTTAGTGTTTTTGAATCTAAAGATGAAACGGTAACGGAAATTAAGGACGGTTTTCCAAAATTCACGCTTCAATATAGCCAAGGGTTCCCTTCTGTTTTTGGAAGTGATTTCAACTTTTCGAAACTAGATTTTAGAACCATTCATCAGTTTCAACATAAAAATAAAGACATCACTAATATTACTCTGGTTGCAGGTATAGCAGGTGGTGAAGCACCACTCACCCATTTGTATCATGCTTATCCAAATAATATTAGAAAAGAAACCATTATGCGCCGTTTTTCCGTGGCTGGTTTAAACAGTTTTGAGACCATGTATTTCAATGAGTTTTTTAGTGATAAGTTCTCCACCTTGCAGTTTAAACACTATTTCCGTCCGGTTAAGATTTCAGAATGGTTTAAACCAC
Organism: uncultured Flavobacteriaceae bacterium; assembly: GCA_964388865.1. GTDB lineage: Bacteria > Bacteroidota > Bacteroidia > Flavobacteriales > Flavobacteriaceae > Winogradskyella. The sequence goes on along the minus strand of CAYMDB010000038.1, from coordinate 9,190 downwards.
AGTTGGTCTTAATCTCGAGATATGCTATTGGAGACATGAACAGTATAAACCGACATCAAGGTATAGAATTTAGTACCTTGGAACACCTCTATTCTGAATCTGGTTTTGAAATTAATAAATTACTCTTCGGTTTTGGTCTTAGTTTTGCTTACCGTTACGGAGCTTATCACCTTCCGAAATTAGAAGATAATATCGCTTTTAAGTTTACTTTCAATATTTCGCTATAATATCCATTTTATTACATGGAATTGGACACCTAATCCTTAGCTTTTTTCTACCTTTGCCGCTCATTTTTACACGTTAAACGTGTAATGCGATATGTAAAGTCTTATCAATGAACATTATTATGGATTTCAAAAAGAATCTCTAAGCTTTTGCAGAGGTAACGTCTAGTATATGTTTAAAATTTTAACCACAGGGTTTTGGGAAGCTGTTGCGAGGTTAATTCTTCGTAATAAAATCTTCATATTAATCGCCATAATCTCAGCTACTGTGTTTTTTGGAATGCAGTGGAAACACATGCGCTTTACCTACACGGAGGCCAATATGCTGCCCGATGACCATGAGGTAAATATTACCTACAATGACTTTTTAAATATCTTTGGAGAAGAAGGTAACCTTATTGTTTTAGGGGTAAAAGATTCGAGTTTATTTTCGGTAAAACAGCTTAACGCTTGGAATAATCTTGCCAATTCTTTTAAGACTTATGACGAAGTGGAAACCGTTTTATCCATCAAAGATCTTCAAAAACTGGTTAAGAATTCTGATAAAGAAAAATTTGATTTAAAACCGTTTATAAAAGATTCTATCTCGAGTATAGAGGAGTTAGATAAACTTCAAAACGAGTTGTTTAAACAATATCCGTTTTACGATAACTTTTTATTTAATGCCGAGACAAAAACAATTCGGACCGCCATTTATCTCAAAAAAGATATTGTTAATACTTCGGCCAGAAAAGACTTTATACTTAAAGTTTTAGAACCTAAAATCAATGACTTTGAAGAAGACTACCGTTTAGATGTTCGGATCTCAGGAATGCCTTATATACGAACCTTAAACGCACAGAATATTGTGGATGAAATCCCCATATTTATTGGCTCTGCGCTTTTTGTGACCTCTTTGATTTTTTTCTTTTTCTTTAGATCGTTTAGAGCCACATTTATTTCCCTAATTGTGGTATGTATAGGTGTGATGTGGACTTTTGGAATTATAGGTCTCCTCGGCTACGAAATTACGGTGCTTACGGCTTTAATTCCTCCGCTAATCATTGTCATTGGTATTCCTAATTGCATATTCCTCATCAACAAATATCAACAAGAAGTTAAATCGCATGGCAATAAGGTAAAATCTTTGCAGCGCGTTATTACCAAAGTGGGTAACGCCACATTAATGACCAATTTTACGACAGCCTCGGGTTTTGCAACCTTTATCCTCACTGAAAGTAAACTACTCAAAGAGTTTGGTATTGTAGCCTCTTTAAGCATACTTGCCATTTTTATTATATGTCTGCTCATAATTCCTATTATATACACCTTCTTACCTTATCCTAAGGATCGTCATTTAGAACACCTTAATAAGCGTTGGATTGGTGGTTTTGTAGATTGGATAGAACGCATGGTAAAGCATAAAAAAATTACCATTTATGCTACTGCCATTGTTTTAGTGATAGCGAGTATGATAGGCATCTATCAGATAAGAATCTCTGGAAGTCTGATTGAAGACATGCCGCAAGACAAACAATTTTTTAAAGATATTCGGTTTTTTGAAGACGAATTTAATGGTATTATGCCTCTCGAAATTATGGTAGATACCAAGCGCAAAAAGGGCGTAATGAAACTCGCAACCTTAAAACGCATTAATGAACTCGAAGAGCTTATTACTGAAATCCCTGAATTATCTCGACCAATATCTGTTGTAAGTTTGGTTAAATACAGTAAGCAAGCCTATTACAACGGTAATCCTAAATACTATCAATTGCCTACGAGCCAAGAGAATAGTTTCATCCTATCGTATGCAAAAAACTCTAATTCCGATGTTGATTTATTAAAGAATTTTGTAGATAGTACAGGGCAATATGCGCGGATCACTACGTTTATGAAGGATATTGGTACGGACAAAATGGAGCGTATTGAAGAAGATCTTCAAACGAAAATAAATAAAGTATTTCCAAAGGATCGCTACGAGGTTATAATGACTGGTAAGGCCTTGGTGTTTCAAAAAGGAACCAAATACCTAGTCAGAAACTTAGTGATTTCGTTAACACTAGCCATTGTACTGATTTCATTATTTATGGCTTACTTATTTCGTTCGTTTAGAATGATCATTGTGTCTTTAATTCCCAATTTACTACCGCTTTTAGTTACCGCTGGCCTAATGGGTTATTTGGGCGTTCCTATAAAACCTTCAACCATTTTAGTGTTTAGTATTGCTTTTGGTATTTCGGTGGATGATACCATTCACTTTTTAGCAAAATATAGACAAGAACTACTAGCAAATGATTGGAAAATAAGAAAGTCCGTATATGCAGCCTTAAGAGAAACAGGAGTGAGTATGTTCTATACGTCCATAGTTCTGTTTTTTGGGTTTTCAGTATTTACAATTTCGAGTTTTGGAGGCACAGTGGCTTTGGGTGCCTTAGTCTCCGTAACCTTACTTTTTGCAATGCTTTCAAATTTGCTCTTATTACCTTCTCTACTACTATCATTAGAACGTAATATTGCGAATAAAGAAGTTTTACGCGAACCTGCAATTAATATTATACCCTCGGAAGATGAATCTGAAGATTAATTAATAAGCAGGTTATTATTCGTATTTACTTAGTCTTTTCTTCAAATCTGATATTAGTTCATCTTTTAATCTAGAATTTTCCTCGTACTGATTTATTAGTTGTTCTGAAAGTTGATTGACTATAAATGCATTGGTAGATTTACCTTTATTATGACTAATTGAAATACTGTCTTGCATTAACAACTCTTCTGGCTGAATCTCGAACAGGTTTGTTATTTTATCAATATAATTAACCCAGCTGTTACTCTCGCCACTTTCTATACGTGCATAAGTACTTTGTGATATATTTAAATAATCAGCTACCTTTTCTTGGCTTAATCCTCTTTTATTACGTAACTTTTTTATCTTAGCTGCAACGAATGTATTCATAAAATAGTATTTTATTAAAACAAATATAATTAAAAAAAGGTGCTATCTAATAACAGGGTAGATTTATGCAGAAAACAGATTGCGATTGTAGTAAATGTCAGTTAGCTTTGAGTATCAAATAATTTGATAGCTCTCATTTATAGATTATGAGATTATAACTTAAAATAATTAATTATGAAAAAAGTATTTTTTTCTTTGTTGGGTTTATTCCTAATTGGTACAACTTTTGCTTTCGATAGTAATGTTGAAACTAAAACGAACGAAGTAAAAGTTACATCAACCGAAAATTCTAGCATTGATGAATTTGTAAGAAGATGTTGCACTAGAACTGCTACAAATGGTGACGAGAGAGCTACCGTAACAAAATGTTCTGATAATGCCGATAGTGCAGTGGCATACGGAGATGCGTGTCGTTCAGCAAATTTTGCCGCTAAGAAAGCGCTTGGAGCCTCAGTGGAAGTTATCGACACTGCAAACTAAAAATTGAAATTTAATGACCAAACACTTATTCTTATATTGCTTTATTTTGAATTCCTTAGTGTGTTTAGCACAGCGAGATAATTTAGAAGTTGAATATTCTATTAGTTTAATCGACGAAAAGGATATGTATGGTAATATTATGTTTTATAATGGTGTACTCAAGACAGACAATAAAATTAGTCTATTTCGATTGACTACAAAAGATACGTTAATCGATTCAGAATTGTTTGGGTCTTTTGAAAACCATTCTCCTAATTTTGAAAAAATATTTTATAAAGACTTAGGTAATTCTAAATTATACTACAAAGAGAAACGTGGTTTAAAAACCCCTAAAATCATAAAAGATGACGTTAAAATTTCTTGGACATATACAACTGAGACAACTGTTATTGATGGAGTTTTGTGTAATAAAGCATATTGTAACTTTAGAGGCAGAGACTATGAAGCTTTTTACGATACTAGTATTAAATTTAAAGATGGTCCTTTCAAATTTAGCGGATTACCTGGATTAATCGTAAAGATTAATTCATTGGATGGTGCTGTTAAAATTAAAACTAACCTTATTACATATACACCAGAAAGTATAACAAAAAATCCTTTCGATGGTTTAACCGATGTTATTTCATTTTCAGATTATAAAAAGGAATATTTAAAATACTTTAAAAGAATGACAGGTTACAGGGCTGATTTAGATTCTGAAACTTTTGTACCTAAGAGGTCAATCGAATATCTGGTTGATGAATAATGCGTTATTAGAAAACAATTTTGTAAAGGCTGTGCATTTAAATTTAATGTTTACAGCCTTTCTTCTTTATATATCTTCATTTGGTTTCGCGCAAGTTGTTATTAAGGGAAGTGTTAAAGATAACATCTCAGTATTATCTAACATAACTGTTTTAGTAAAAAATAAAAACTCTCAAAACACATTACAATATACAGTTACTGATAAGAATGGTGAGTATTACATAGTATTAAAGCATCCAAGAGATTCTGTTTTTATAGAGTTTAATAGCTTTTTACACAAAACTTTAAAGATTATTTTAAAGGGTAAAACACTAACATCAAATAATACTATTTTATTGAATGTCGTTTTAGAAGAAAGTGTTAATGAACTTAGTGAAATTGTAATTAAAGCAAAAAAGAGAATTATTGTCAAAAAAGATACTACAATATACGATGCAGATAGCTTTAAAAACGGCACTGAAAGGACTGTAGAGGACTTGTTAAAAAAATTACCTGGTATTAGCGTAGAAAATAATGGAGAAATTAAATATAAAGGTAAAACCATAAAAAAACTACTTCTTGATGGTGATGATTTATTTGATTCAAATTACACTATTGCCTCTAAAAATATAAATTTGGCTATCGTGGATAAAATACAAGGGATTGAAAACTACGATGAAAACTCTTTAAAGAAAGGACTCAGAGAATCTGATGATGTAATACTGAATTTAGTACTAAAAAAAGGAGAGTTTGATTTTTCGGGTAATGCTGATCTGGCGTATGCCTATAATGACCTGTATAAAATTAATGCGGTCGGTTTATTAATAAATCAAAAAATAAAAGTTTACAACTATTCTTCAATAAATAATATTGGCCATGCAAATAATGAGCTCTTCAAAAATGAAGCTCAGTTAGCTTCAAAAAAACTAATCAATGAAGGTAGTTTTTTCTCTATATTAGATGACTCATTTCATAATTTCAATAATAACTTTACAAACAGCAGTAATGTTTCTTACAAACTATTAAAAAAGTCAAGATTAAGATTCAACTTAAATGGCCAAATAGATTCACGTAATAGATTTAATTCTAATTCTGTATCAATAAGCGATATTAGTGAAACATTAATTACAACTGCTGAAAAATTGAATAAAAAACCAGAAAACCTTAGTGTTAAACTACTTTTTGAAAATAAAGAAAATGACAGTTTACATTGGAATTATTTAGGTGTTTACGATTATGAAAAAATCAATAGTACTAATTTTAGCGACAATAACGGGCTATTACAAAACTCCCATTTATCAAGTGAGAATAAATTGTTTCAAAATAGAGCAAATCTGACATACCGAATAAATAAGAAAAGCGCATTAGAATCTGTTATAAACTTTAGTCTAAGCGAAGCACCGCAAGAGTTTAACCTATCTCCAAGCACCCAATTAGTTGACGATGCAAATAATATGATTGAGTTTAACAATCAAAACAGTAGATTTGAAAAAACATATTTTCTTTTCAAAACCGATATCATAGGCTTACATAAAAACAATCAATATAAAATTGAAGTTGGCTATAACCAAATACAAAATAATTTCACATCACTTCTACAAAACACAAATGACCAAACTAACCAAAATGGCACTTTTGAAAATGACACAGATTATAGGGTACAAAGTTATTTTATAAATACAGGTTATAATTTGAAGTTTCAAAAAAGTAATTTAGCAATGGGATTAAAATTGGGATATAATAATTTGTTCTTTATAGATAAAAGCGAAAACAATGATGTAAATGAAAATTCATTTTTAAAGTTACCTTATTTAAAATTCAACTACAACATATCGAAAATGCTTAGGTTGGACCTAAATTACAACTTCAACGAAACTCTGCCAGAAGAAACACGTTTGTTTTCAAATTTAGTACAATCTAACTACAGAAATTTTATTGATAATGATATTGCATTAGATAATTTGAAATCACATAATTTGAATATGTCCTTTAAATATTATGATTTATATAATCGTACGAGCGTTAACTTAGGGTTTCAATTTATCAATAATAAAAATGGATATTTCATTAATAATATAATCAATCAGGAATCATCCATAACTAATTCATTTTTGAAGTATGAGGGCTTAAACAATTATAACTTCTATTTAGATTCTGAAACCTTTTTGTTATTCTTAAATTCCACTGTAAAATTCAATACAAGCTATAGTATTTCAGAAGATTTAAACACTTTGAATGGCTCTGCTTTTAGAAATATAACGATTAATGAATTACAGTTAGAATTTGTAACAAGAACTGGGTTTAAACTACCGATAAACTTTGAAAATATTTTTAGTTATAATAATTCCACTTTTCAAACTGACGTAAAAAACACAGTGAATACTATTTCTAATCAATTTAAAACCATTGTAAAAATTAAAAACGAGTCTTATATCAATTTACTCTATAGTTACCTAAAACCTAACTTGTCAAATAAAGAAAACTATAATTTCGTTGAGGCGGAATTATCCTTAAAGCCAAAAAATAGTAATTTTTCTTATTCCATTTTGGCCAAAAACCTAATTAATGAAAGACAATTTACAGTGCGGAATGTAAATGATTTTTCTACATCAACATCATCATACAATCTCATTCAACGATATGTTATGCTTAATATTGAGTTTTATTTTTGAAGATAAATTATTTATCCGTCTAGTTTAAGTTAAAAAGAAAAAGCCTTTTCTATCTTTGCAAACTAAATTTAATCACATAATGACAACAAAAACCGTAGCAGAATTATTGTCGCAAGATGTAACCTTGCAAGATGTCAGCATAAAAGGCTGGGTTCGAACCTTTAGAGCTAACCGCTTTATTGCCTTAAATGATGGTTCCACTATACATAACATACAGTGCGTTGTTGACTTTAAAAATTTTGATGAAACCCTTTTAAAGCGTATAACCACTGGAGCTGCAATTCACATTACAGGGGAGTTAGTTGAAAGCCAAGGTAAGGGACAATCTGTTGAAGTTGTGGTAAAAACTTTAGTGATTTTGGGAGATTCTGATCCCGAAACCTACCCTATTCAGCCTAAAAAACACAGTTTCGAGTTTTTAAGAGCCAATGCCCATTTGCGCACGAGAACAAATACCTTTAGCGCAGTAATGCGTTTGCGTTCATCTTTGTCTTTTGCCATTCACAAATATTTTAACGATAACGGCTTTTACTACATGCACACGCCAATCATTACAGGAAGCGATGCTGAAGGAGCTGGTGAAATGTTTAGAGTAACAGGTTTAGATGCCAAAAACCCTCCTTTAACTGAAGATGGAGCCGTAAATTACAAGGAAGATTTCTTCGGAAAAGAAACTAATTTAACGGTTTCTGGCCAACTAGAAGCAGAAACTTACGCGATGTCATTAGGCAAAGTGTATACCTTCGGACCGACATTTAGAGCCGAAAACTCAAATACCTCCCGACATTTGGCTGAATTCTGGATGATAGAGCCAGAAGTGGCTTTTATGGATTTGGCTGGTAATATGGATTTGGCTGAAGATTTTATGAAATCCGTTTTAAGCTATATCCTTGAAAAAAACAAAGAAGACTTAGCGTTTTTAGAACAACGTCTTTTAGATGAAGAAAAAACAAAGCCTCAAGCGGAACGCAGTGAAATGAACTTAATTGATAAAATTAAGTTTGTAGTAGATAATAACTTTAAGCGCGTAAGCTATACCGAAGCTATCGATATTTTAAAGAACTCCAAACCCAACAAAAAGAAAAAATTTAATTATATCATTGAAGAATGGGGTGCCGATTTACAATCAGAACACGAGCGTTTTCTCGTTGAAAAGCACTTTAAATGTCCAGTAATTTTATTCGATTATCCAGCAAACATAAAAGCCTTTTATATGCGCTTAAATGAAGACGGAAAAACAGTAAGAGCCATGGATATTCTGTTCCCAGGCATTGGCGAAATGGTTGGAGGTTCGCAACGTGAGGAACGATTAGAAGTCTTAAAAGAAAAAATGTAAGCCTTAGATATTTCTGAAGAAGAACTCTGGTGGTACTTAGATTTACGTAAATATGGTACTGCGGTGCATTCGGGCTTCGGACTCGGTTTTGAGCGCTTGGTTATGTTCGCAACAGGGATGAGCAATATTAGAGATGTTATACCTTACCCAAGAACTCCACAAAATGCAGAGTTTTAATCACTATCTTTATAGCTGAAAGACGAAAGCCCTATTGATGGTTTTTTCGTTATTTTTATAGACTATTAGCACAAGTATTCCATGTCCTTAAAACAGTTTTTACAATTTAAGCTTTCACAAAAGCTGTCACCGCAACAAATTCAGCTGATGAAGTTGATTTTTTAAGCAGCGGCGCCAATAGCACTGGCGTGGCAAATAAGCTAACTGTAAACATTGCTCATAACTGCACTGCCGGTGTGGGTTCGGGCCTAATTTTAAAAGATGAGGCTGGTAATGTACTAGACACTCAACTAATTGATGTGTGCAATAGCGCAAATGTGACTTTTACTTTTGGCAACCCTAATAATTTATCAATTTCAGCCGGTACTACCAAGAAATTATATATTTATGCTGATACCCAGGGCGCAACGAATAATGGCAGCTCCATCCAGCTTTATTTGGGCGATTCAAATCCTAATAATCTTGATTATGCCATTGACGGTTCTGGCAACTATAAATACGCCCAATATATTTTCAGGGGGAATATTTATGCGAATGTATTGGCGCGCTAACTTTTTAATTAAATTTTAAATATAAATAATCCAGCCCTATATCAATGGGGCTGGTTTGTTTTTAAAGCAGTTTTTTGGCCCTGCACCATGTAAGG
>CAYMDB010000037.1:0-13950 GCA_964388865.1 uncultured Flavobacteriaceae bacterium | reverse complement strand
GTTATTTTGAACGCGCACCGTTTTTCAACTCGGTATTCGCCAGTAGAAATAATACCGATGTTAACGCCGACGCCGAAAATCAAAAAATTACGAGTTTTGAGTTAGGCTACGGTTATAGAGGCGATAAATTAAATGCCAATGTGAATTTGTATCATACGGCATGGAATGATAGAACGGAATTTGCAAGTTTTCAGGCTCAAGACGGCACAAGAAATTTTGCCAATATTCTAGGGGTTAATGCCATTCATATGGGTGTTGAAGTAGATCTTAGTTACAGAGTTACCAATAAATTAACAATTCTAGGTATGGCTTCTTTAGGAGACTGGAGATGGCAAAACAATGTTGAGAACGTTCAAATATTTGATGAAGAAAACAACCCTGTGGGCTCTCCAATAAATATTTTTATTGAAGATTTGCATGTTGGTAATTCTGCACAAACAACCTTCGCGCTAGGAACAGACTATAAATTAACGTCGAATACGAGATTTACAATTGATTATAATTATTTTGATAATTTATACGCAAATTACGATCCAAGTGATCGAAGTGAAGTGAAACCAGATGCGTGGAAAGTACCAGCTTATGGAATCTTTGATACTGCCATAAGTCATAATTTTAAATTTGGCAGCTTTAACGCCACCCTTACAGGTAGAATGAACAACGTATTTGATACTGAATATATCGCAGATGCTTTAGATGGTTCAGGTTCTAATGCGCAAACTGCAAGAGTTTATTACGGTTTTGGAAGAACATTTAGTGTTGGTGCAAAACTTAAATTTTAAAAAAAAAGAAACATGAAAAAAGTAATTTATTTATTAGCTGTTGTGGCTGCAATCTTTACGGGTTGTAACCCTTTAGAGGACATCAATAACGAAATTGATGCTATTCCTAACGAACCAAATGTTGGTGCCTTTGAATACACCTTAAGCGATGAGGATTATAACAGTTTAGATTTGGGTTTTGGAAGTTTTGATTCTGAACAACAAGCTAAAGATTCCATTCCACAATTATTAGAAGATCTATACCCATTATACGGTCAAGGATCATCAGTATTAGTTAATTATAATTTATATGTTGGTGCTAATGAAGGTGTAAGTCAGTATTCAGGTGCAGAGGTTTACAATTTTACTAATGCAGATTACGCTGCTGCTGGCAGTGATGCTTTCGGTTTTTATCCTAACGTAAATCCAACTGAGGAAATTCCTGCGATTTTAGTGGCTCAAATTGCTGCACCAGTAGAAGGACAGGTGGTATTAGCTACATACAATCAGTATTTTAATACTCCAGAAATTGGTCTAGCTAATTTCTACAGTGCAACTTTTCCTGCTGATTATGGCAATTTTGAACTTATATCAGTTTCTGGTCCAGATGCTTTGGGTTGGACGCTTGGAAGTGCAAATGTTCAGGGCTCAGGTTACGACGGTGGTGCAGTAGCGGTTGAAGAATGGCTTATTACCCCAGAAATTGATTTAACTGGTCAATCTGATTTATTATTTCAAATTACACAAGAGATTGATTTTCTTAATGACGAAACGTTAATAGATATTCTAGTTTCTACAGATTACACTACCGGTGAGAGTGTTGCGGAAGCCACCTGGATTCCATTTTCTTTTGATAAAACTATTTATGGAAGTTTAACTGCATCAGAAGATTTTGATTTTTCTGCTTATGATGGTCAAACCATTCATATTGGTTTAAAGTATAGTTCTACAGATACAGATTCGCCTAGATGGAGAGTGCAATCCATGGTTATTAAATCGATTGGAATTTCAGGGGATACTAATGCAAAAGGAGAGTATTTTGTATATCAAGGTGGTTCTTGGGAAGCTTCTGAAGGAGTATATTACATGAGTATGTCAGATTATAATTCTATGGGTGAGGCTTCAGGCCAACCAGGGCGTTATGACAACTTTAGTAGCACAACTCCAGCAGACAGCTACATTCCAACATTTTTAGGCATTAAATATCCATATGCTCAAGAGGAAGACCAAATTTTTGTCATCTATAATTACTTTTCAAGCAACAGCGGATTAGGGAAAAGAGGAAATTCTTATACATTTATAAATGGTACTTGGATGCCACATCAAACCACTATTGAAACCTCATTACAATTTGGTTTTAATAACGGAGCTTGGTTACCAGATAATACCATACGTTATACCTTAGCCCAACCAGATTTAGACTACATAACGGCTAATTACGCAACTGCAGATGGGTACACGGCTGCCGTTTCAAGTATGGCTCAGTATGGAAATTTCGATAGAAGACCAAGTAATGCGGCCTATTGGAATGATGAAATGATTTTTACAGTTCTAACTGATCTTTTAGATAATGTTATTGCTCCTAATGCAGAAAATGAGCAAAAATATGTTATATCATTTGATATTTACAATGGAAGTAGCGGTGTAGAAGAACTTAGTTTAATTAAAATTGACGGTTCTTGGATTGTTAATGAAGATTAAATAAAGCTATAACAACTTAAAAAGGCAGCCAATCGGCTGCCTTTTTTTATGGGTAAAAATCAAGAAATTAATCCTTCCATTGCAGCGTTTCCATAATGCGTTTAATATCCTTTTTTAAGTATTCTGAAGCTGGATAAAGAGAATCGTAATTTGGTTTTGCATAGAAGTATAAAGAACCACTTAGAAAGTGATTAAGACTATCGGTAACGTAGAATTGAGATTGTGAGGCAGCATTGCCCCCAATTTCGTAAATCATACCGTAAACCTTTTCCTTGTTGTTTTCAAATAGCGTGCTCGAGATGGCATCGGCTTTAACGGTATGCTTTTGTGTTAGGTTTTGTGCATCGCGCAGTAAACTATCTAGATTATCATTTCCAACAGCTTTATAGGTAAGGTAAATAGTGGCTTTTAACGACGGATACTTTATATCTACACCCTTGGCATCTTTGGCTGATTTTATGGTCGTGATAGGCGTTGAAATCTTATTTTGTTCGAAATAAAAAGGAAGCGGAATATCAGTTTTTTCATAAACAGCTTTGGGATACTCCAATCTGAGATACCCGCTAGGTTTGGGTAGTGGCTCATCTCCACATCCTAACAAGAAAAGACTTAATATTGGGATTACAATTTTTTTCATGCTTTTATATCTATTCGTTTTTGAAGGACACCTGCAGTGCGCTGTTTATAATTCCGAATACTATCAAAACAAGCATGTTCGTTTCATGCTCAAGTATTCAGTAAGGTTAACTTTATTTGTTTTATGCGCTTTCGCTCTAAAGCCTCTATAGTAAAAACGTAATTTTTAAAATTTAGTTTACTTCCTATTCTTGGAAAACCACCTGAAATTTCTAAAACAAAACCAGCAAGTGTTTCGGCTTCACCTTTTACAGCTTCAAAATTATTTATATCGGGGATGCCTACAATTTTATAAACGTCTTTTAATGGAGTTTTGCCTTCAAAACTATAGTTATGATCATCTAGTTTGGTATACACCAAATCCTCATCATCGTATTCGTCGCTAATATCACCGACAATTTCTTCAATAATATCTTCTAAGGACACCAAGCCCGAAGTGCCACCATATTCGTCAACCACAACTGCTAAATGCACTTTTTTGGTCTGAAATTCTACCATTAAATCATCTAACTTTTTATTTTCTGGCACAAAAAAGGGTTCACGCAAAATGCTGGTCCAGTTGAAAGTTTTCTTATTTAAATGCGGCAATAAATCCTTGACGTAAAGAACTCCTTTTATGGTATCAATACTTTCTTCATATACCGGAATTCTAGAATAGCCATTGGCAATAATGTCTTGAATCATGGTTTCAAAAGGCGTCTCAATACTTAGGGCAAAGAGATCCATTCGCGGACGCATAACTTGTTTGGTATCTGTGTTTCCGAAAGAAACAATGCCTTGCAGGATCTTGTGCTCCTCTTGAGAGGTATCTTCGTGGTTGGTGAGCTCTAAGGCCTGGGAAAGCTGATCTACACTTAAATTAGAGCGCTGTTTGCCAAATTTATTCTGAATTTGAATGGTGACATAACGCATGGGTAAACTCAATGGCGAAAACAAAACATCTAAAACCTTTAAGGGTCTTGCCATAAAAGAAGCAAATTTTACACTATTTCTGCTGGCGTAAATTTTGGGAATAATTTCGCCAAACAATAAAATTAAAAAGGTTGCTGAAACCACTTCAACTAAAAAGCGAAGCAAGGTATTTGTAATGGTTACAAAAACCGTTTCGCCAATAAAAGCAAATAATAAAACAATAGCAATATTGATAAAATTGTTGGCCACTAAAATGGTTGCCAATAACTTTTTAGGGCGCTCTAGTAATCTTGCCAAAATTTCCATGGCGACAGATTTGTGTTCTAAGCCTTCTTTAACATCCGTTTTAGTAAGGGAGAACAGCGCAACTTCAGCCCCAGAAATTAAGGCAGAACAAACGAGCAACACAATAAGCAAGGCTATACTTGTAATAAATGAGGTGTTTGTAATTAATACATTCGTAATTAAAACCGTGGGTTCTGGATCCAAGATGAGGTTAATTTTTAGGATTTAGAATGGTAGGTCGTCGTTGTCACCATCTGGTACTGGGGTATTTGGTTCTGTCTGTTGCGGTTCTGATACCGTATTTTGTGTATCTGTAGGTTGTGCCTGTTGTTCATTTTTAGGGGTTAAAAATATAAAATCAGTACATTGAATCTCAGTAGAGTAACGTTCCATGCCTTTATCATCCGTCCATTTTCTTGTTTTTATTCTCCCTTCAATGTATACTTTATCCCCTTTGGTAAGATATTTTTCGCAGATTTCTGCACCTTTATTCCGCACTACTATATTGTGCCATTCTGTATTAGACACACGCTCATTAGTTTGTTTATTGGTGTAGGTCTCATTAGTAGCCAAAGGAAAACGACCTACGCAATTTTTGTCATCAAAATAATGCATTTTTACTTCATCTCCCAAATGCCCAATTAGCATTACTTTATTCAAGGTTCCCGACATAATTTATAAATTTTTGTAAAGTTAATCTTTTTAAATCTGCTTCTTTAAAAGTACTAAAAAAATGTGATTTTTATAAATTTGTAAAGTTGAATTCATTTATAAAGTCACTGATAAGAACTGGGGCTGGGTAGTTTTTAAGATCTGCAACCGGAATGGCTTTCTCATGAAGGGCATTTATTTCAACAATCCAAAATTTGGTGTGAAGATGTTGGTGCGAAAGTTTATGAATTTTATCGACTTCATTATATAGCGCATAATCTAAAATGTCTGTATTGAAAGCTGTTGTTTTCAAATCTAACATATGAAATTCATTTGTGTTTAAACTTTTTTCAGTTTCAATTAAAGGAAATTGATACAGATTTCGCCAAATGCCTTTTTTATTTCGTTTTTCAAAAAGAATATTTTTGTCTTGATCTACACAGACTATAAAATTGAAATATTTGGTAGTGACTTTAGTTTTTTTCAATTTTACAGGAAGCTGATCTATGATTTGCTTTTGAAGTGCAACACAGCTATTTTTAAGTGGACAAACGTCGCAGTTGGGATTTTTAGGCTTACACTGGGTGGCTCCAAATTCCATAATAGCTTGATTATAGACTGCTGGTTGTTCCTTATCAATTAAGGACGACGCTAAAGCCTTAAATTCTTTTATACCTTGGGCAGAATTAATGGGTGTGCTTACACCGAAATATCGCGATAGCACACGATACACATTGCCGTCAACTACAGCAGCAACCTCATTAAATGCTATGGAAGCTATTGCACTTGCAGTATAATCACCAATACCTTTAAGTTGTAGTAATTCTTTATAAGTATTTGGAAAAACCCCGTTGCGATTAAATGCAATATGTTTAGCAGTAGTGTGCAAATTTCGTGCTCTGGAATAATAGCCAAGACCTTGCCAAAGTTTTAAAATTTCTTCTTCTGTTGCTCTTGCAAGGTCAAAAACTGACGGATATTTCTTAACAAAAGCATCATAATATGGTAACCCTTGCTTAACTTGCGTTTGTTGTAAAATAATTTCTGATAGCCAAATATAATAAGGATTGGAGGTCTCTCTCCATGGTAGATCGCGCTTAAAAATTAAATACCAATTAATTAGTTTTGTTTTGAAATCCATAGCTGTTTTTTGTAAGTGTGACAAATTTAAATCTTTACTATGTTAAATTTTAATTAATTAGGTGTGAGATATTGAAATTAATTTACCTATATTTGCATCCCTTATTATTTATAAAAACCCTAAAACTAATAACAATGACAAAAGCTGATTTAGTAGCAAAAATATCTGATAAGTTAGGTATTGAAAAAGGAGACGTACAAGCTACAGTAGAAACATTTATGGAGGAAGTAAAAACATCTTTAGAAGGTGGAGACAACGTCTATTTAAGAGGTTTCGGAAGTTTCATAATTAAAACAAGAGCTGAAAAAACAGGTCGTAATATTTCTAAAAATACTACAATAAAAATACCAGCACACAACATCCCTGCATTTAAACCTGCTAAAGTATTTTTAGAGGGCGTAAAATCTAATGTTGAGGTAAATTAGAAGCATTAAAAAAAATATTAATTAAAAAAGCATTATTTATTATGCCAAGTGGTAAAAAAAGAAAAAGACACAAGGTAGCGACGCATAAGCGTAAAAAACGTAGACGCGCTAATCGTCATAAAAAGAAATAAATCGTTAAAAGTAGTTTTTAAGCTACTTTTTTCAGTTTTAGAGCAACGTTCTTTGATATAGAATCTGGCGTATTTAATAGAGTACACCGAGATTTGTTGGATTCCCGATAGTCGTCGGGAAACCTGTGTCAAATAATTTAGTAAAATCCATCTAACTCAATGAAGAGCTAGATATAAATTAACATTATGAACAAAGAATTAATCGTAAGATCGAGTTCAGATATTGTTGATTTTGCCTTATTAAAAGATGGAAAACTTATTGAATTACACAAAGATGAAGAGGATAATAACTTTGCCGTTGGTGATATTTTCATTGCCAAAATACGCAAAGTTATTCCTGGTCTAAATGCCGCGTTTGTTAACGTTGGCTACGAGAAAGATGGCTTTTTACACTATCATGATCTAGGACCGCAAATGCCTTCTCTTTTAAAATTCATTAAACGTGTAAGCACAGGAAAATTAAGAGACTATATGCTCAAAGACTTTCCTATGGATAAAGATTTAGATAAGCATGGCACTATCGCTAATGCCATAAAATCTAATCAATCCATTTTAGTACAAGTAGTAAAAGAACCCATTTCAACAAAAGGACCGCGCCTTAGTTCAGAATTGTCTATCGCCGGTAGATACATTGTTTTGGTGCCCTTTTCTAATCGTATTTCAATTTCTCAAAAAATTGAATCTCAAGAGGAAAAAGACCGCTTAAAAAGACTTGTAAAGAGTATAACGCCGAAAGGTTTTGGGGTTATTATTCGTACTGTAGCAGAAGGCAAAAAAGTTGCCGAGCTCGATAGTGATTTACAAAATTTGCTGGATCGATGGACAGCAATGTGTAAAAAATTGTACAAAGCACATCATCCTACTAAGGTTTTGGGAGAAATGAATAAGGTGTCCTCTATTCTGAGAGATATTTTTAATGATTCATTCTCCGGAATTGTTGTAGATGACGAGGAAATGTACATTCAAGTAAAAGATTACGTGCATCAAATTGCACCTAACAAGGAGTCTATAGTTAAATACTATAAAAATGGTGTTCCTATTTTCGAAAAATTTGGCATTGAACGTCAAATTAAAACATCCTTCGGACGCACCGTATCTATGGCAAAAGGAGCTTATTTGGTTATTGAACACACCGAAGCCCTTCATGTTGTAGATGTAAATAGTGGTAACCGTTCTAATAAAGAAAGGAACCAAGAAGATACTGCTTTAGAGGTAAATATGATTTCAGCCGCGGAAATTGCGCGCCAGTTGCGTTTACGTGATATGGGTGGAATTATTGTTATCGATTTTATCGATATGAATAGAGCAGAGAACAGAAAAAAACTATACAATTATCTCAGGGATGAGATGAAAGACGACAAAGCAAAACACAAAATATTGCCGCCGAGTAAGTTTGGATTAGTGCAAATAACCAGACAGCGTGTTAGGCCAGAACGCAATATTAAAACGAAAGAAGATAATCCTAATGTTTTAGGTGATGAAATTGAAGCCCCAATTAAAGTGGTGGAACGAATTCATCAAGACATAGAACGGATTTTCAAAAAAGACTATAAAAAGATTACACTTAATGCACACCCTTTTATAGCAGCCTTTCTAACCAAAGGGTTTCCATCGGTACGTTCAAAGTGGTTTTTTGAACACAAAAAATGGGTAAAAGTTTTACCTAGAGATGCTTACACTTATCTTGAATACCATTTTTATGACAAGGATGGTAACAAAATCACATAATATCTATTAAAAAAAGCCCAATTACCCCGAAGTTTCGGGATCGATTGGGCTTTTTGTTTTTTATTAAGTTGATTTATCTCTAGACGTAAATATTACACGGATATACCAAAACAATAGCATAAAAGACATAAATAAATCACTAGCGCGGACTTCTGATTTTAAATATAAAATACAGTTTGGTTAGAACTTTAACCTAGGTATTTCAATTAATTATTCAAAAAAAGCTTAGAATTCTCAGAGCCTCTAATTTATAAACGAGTTTTTTAGGTTCTAATCTCTACCTCCAAAAATTTGAAGCACCCAATATAATAAGGAAGCCAAAGCACCAATGGCAGCTACCAAATAGGTTCTTGCAGCCCACTTCAATGCGTCTTCAGAACCTTTATATTCATCGGGTGTTACCATATTTTTATTTTTTAACCAAGCCAAAGCTCTATTGCTAGCATCGTACTCAACAGGTAAAGTGATAAAGCTAAAAAGTGTGGCAAATCCCATAAAAACGAGTCCGGTTATAGCTACCCAATACCCTATTCCGATACCTGCCGCGGCTCCTAAAATTAAGCCACCAATGACTAACCACTGTGACATGCCAGAAGTCACACTTACAATAGGTACAAGTGCTGAACGCATGCCTAATGCACTATAAGCTTGCGCGTGTTGAACAGCGTGACCACATTCGTGTGCGGCGACTGCAGCAGAGGCAGCGTTTCGTTGATTGTAAACCGATTCACTGAGATTTACGGTTTTGTTTTTTGGATTGTAATGATCGGTGAGTTGTCCTGGAGTTGAAATAACTTCAACATCATAAACGCCATTATCAGCTAACATTTTTTCTGCGATCTCTCGTCCGCTAAGTCCATTTCGTAACGAAACTTTAGAATACTTTGCAAACTTCTTTTTAAGCGTGTTGCTTACGTACCAACTCACTAAGGCTATCGCGCCAATTAAGATATAATATCCAATCATAGATTTAACTTTTAAGTCTTGTAAATTTAAAACTTTATAAGCAAATAGTGCGCCAAACTTGCGTTAAGAAATTATGTCAGAATATGATAAAAAGCAAACCTAATTTAAATAGCATCAACGGACCAATTAAAGGCCTTAGCTATTTCCTCATAGATAATTTTACCGTTAACCACATTAAGACCTTTGGCCAAAGTTTTATCATACTCACAGGCTTTTTTCCAACCATCCTTAGCCAAACGTAGCACATAAGGTAAGGTTACATTCGTTAAGGCTAGCGTAGACGTATAAGGCACGGCGCCTGGCATATTGGCCACGCAATAATGAACGACATCGTCTATTATATAGGTTGGATTTTCGTGAGTTGTGGCTCTTGTAGTTTCCATACAACCTCCCTGATCTACGGCGACATCCACTAAAACGGTTCCCGGGCGCATTTCCTTGAGCATATCTCGTGTAATTAATTTTGGAGCTTTCGCCCCTCTCATTAAAACACCACCAATTATTAAATCGTGATCTTTTATGCGTTTTCTTATATTGTATTCACTTGAAAATTCTGTCACCACATGGCTTGGCATGACATCATTAACATAACGCAATTGTTTCATGTTGATATCCATGATGGTGACATGAGCACCTAAACCAGCTGCCATTTTCGCAGCCTGTATACCAACAACACCAGCTCCTAAAACGAGAACACGTCCTGGTGGAACACCCGGAACCCCTCCGAGTAAAACACCACGTCCTTTAATTGGTTTTTCAAGATATTTTGCACCTTGCTGAATGGCCATTCTCCCAGCAACTTCAGACATAGGTGTTAATAAGGGTAAAGTTCCATCTTTGTCTTCAACGGTTTCATAGGCGATGCAAACCGCTTTACTTTTCAACATGGCTTTGGTAAGTGTTTCGCTAGACGCGAAGTGAAAGTATGTGAATATTACATGATGGGATTGTATCAAGGGATACTCTTCTGCGATAGGCTCTTTTACTTTTACAATCATGTCGCTTGTGCCATAAACATCTTCAATAGTATCTAAGATGATAGCGCCAGCGTCAATATAATCGAGATCGAAAAAACCACTGCCAAAACCAGCGTCTTTTTGTACATATACTTTGTGATTTCTTTTGGTGAGTTCAAAAACTCCGGCAGGTGTCATACCGACTCTGCTCTCGTTATTTTTGATTTCTTTTGGGACTCCAATTTTCATGTTGTGTAGATTTTTTTATTAATAGCGTAGTGAAATACTACCAAAAAATCTAGCTGTGCAAATTTCAATCTAAAGTTGAAGTGATTTTTACGGAATTATTATTTTAAGTCAACAATCTTGAAAAAAGCGTAATAAAAATTTCAATTTTAGTAAATATAGAAATAGATGAACGTGTTATTGCATCGATGAAGTGAAATGTAAATAAGTTCTTACGAGTTTTTCTAGTTCCATAATTACCCCACAATATTTACAATTTTACCAGGCACCACAATCACCTTTTTAGGAGTGCGTCCTTCTAATTGTGCTTGGGTTTTTTCATGAGCCAACACGGTTTTTTCGATCTCTTCTTTACTCATGTCCAATGGCAACTCTAAGGTGAAACGCATTTTACCGTTAAATGAAATCGGGTAATTTTTACTACTTTCGATGAGATATTTTTCTTCAAATTTTGGAAAT
The DNA here is from genome assembly GCA_964388865.1 of uncultured Flavobacteriaceae bacterium. Lineage (GTDB taxonomy): Bacteria > Bacteroidota > Bacteroidia > Flavobacteriales > Flavobacteriaceae > Winogradskyella. Next base: position 2,952 of record CAYMDB010000037.1, on the reverse strand, counting down.
GCCGCTGTGGTTATCGATGTTTCATGTCCTAATTTTTCCCATAATTCTTCAGCAATATGAGGTGCATAAGGAGAAATAAGAATTAATAATGGTTCAAGGATTTCTTTACTGGTACATTTTTGAGCGCTTAACTCATTGACGGCAATCATAAAAGTGGACACTGAGGTATTAAAAGAGAAATTCTCAATATCTTCTTCTACTTTTTTGATGGTTTTGTGTAGTGTTTTAAGAGCCTCATCAAGCTTCCCCGAAGTGAAGGTCCCATCCGGCTTCCCAAGAGGGGAAGAACTCTCACTCGAGACGTAAAAACTTCCGTTTTCGCCTTGATGATACAATTTCCATAGTTTTTTAAGGAAGTTGTGCACTCCAGTAATACCAGTGGTGTTCCAGGGTTTGTATTGCTCTAAGGGGCCTAGGAACATTTCGTAGAGTCTTAGGCTGTCGGCGCCGTATTGGTCGCAAATTTCATCGGGGTTGACGACGTTGTATTTGGATTTGGACATTTTTTCGACGTCATAATCAGCATATAAATCAAAACCTTCTATAATCTGAACTTTTCCAAAAATTGATTTATACATTTCCCAAGCACTTAACTTTTCCAAATTAACTTTTCCGCTAGGCTCAACACAATCAACGGGTATATTATAGCTTCTTAATTTTTCTAAATTTTCAATTGTAATATTCTCATCAGTTTTTTCAGAAAATTTCAGAAGTGAATCTTTGTTTTTAATATTAGAGTTATTTATTAGAAATTCAAATAATTGCCAAAAGTATTCCCCATCATCAGGGTAATCATTAAAATTGTTGTTTGAAAAAAGAATAGGCTTGTTCAAAATTATTTTTTCATCATCAAATCTTTTCAATTTGTCTTTAATAAGAAATGAATTAGACATTTTAACAAAAGCACTAGTCCCCAAAATCATTCCCTGATTAATCAACTTTTTAAAAGGCTCATCCACACTAACAAAACCGCGATCTTTTAAAAATTTGGTCCAGAATCGAGCGTATAATAAATGGCCAGTGGCGTGTTCGCTTCCACCAATATAGAGGTCTACATTTTCCCAGTAGTTTAGTGCAGATTCACTGGCGAAGGTTTCATCTCGCATACTCTCTTCCATATAGCGGAAAAAGTACCAAGAGCTTCCTGCCCAACCTGGCATGGTGTTGAGTTCTAAAGGGTAAATGTGCTTGTTAGACCCTTCGACTGCGCTCAGGGTGACATCATCGTTGTCATTACTATTATTTTTAGCCTCTTTCAGCATCTGATTAGACACAACTTTGTTGTTTTTGGTATCCCAAGCCCAATGGGTCGCTCTCCCTAAAGGTGGCTCACCTTCTTCAGTTGGTAAATATTTTTCAACTTCAGGTAAAGTTAGAGGAAGATGTTTGGCATCTATCATCTGTGGCATGCCGTCTACATAATACACAGGAAACGGTTCTCCCCAATAGCGCTGTCTTGAAAACACAGCATCACGCAAACGGTAATTGGTTTTGCCTTTCCCTTGTCCGATGGTTTCCAATTCGTGTATCGCGCGTTTTAAAGCGGTTTTATAATCTAAGCCACTTAAGAAATCACTGTTGGCTATTTTAACATTGTCCTTTGAGGTATAAGCTTCCTCTGAAATATCAACTCCTTCAAAAATATTTGGAATAGGAATATTGAAATGCTTTGCAAAATCATAATCGCGTTGGTCACCACAAGGTACTGCCATAACCGCTCCGGTGCCGTAGCCCGCTAAAACGTAATCACCAATCCAGATAGGAACAGGTTCTTTGGTAAACGGATGCTCGGCATAAGCTCCTGTAAATGCACCAGAAATGGTTTTAACATCTGCCATACGATCGCGTTCGCTGCGTTTGGCTGTTTGTTCTATATAGGCTTCAACTTCGGCTTTTTGGGCTTCGGTTGTGATTTGAGATACTAATTCGTGTTCAGGGGCAAGCGTCATAAAACTAACGCCAAAAATGGTGTCGGGTCTTGTAGTGAAAACATCAATTTCCCATCCTAAATCCTTCCCCAAGGGAAGGACTTGCTCACTGTTGCCTGATCCTCTTTGCGATAAATCTTTTAAGGATACTCTCTGCGCAAGTTCTTTTGATATTTGATCTAAAACAGTGTCGATATCTCCTAAGACCTCTTCGTTTTTTAATCGTATGACTTTGTAGCCAAGGTTTTCGAGGTGAATAGTTCGTTCGGCATCCTCTTTAATTTGAGATTCGTGGATTTTACCATCAACTTCAATTACTAATTTTTTATCAAGGCATACAAAGTCAGCTATAAAATCGTCTATTAAGTGTTGTTGTCGAAACTTAGCACCTAACGCCTTTCCTCTTAATTGCGACCATAAAACAACTTCAGCCTCAGTAGGATTTGAACGCATTTCTTTTGCGCGTTCAATTAAAACGTGAGCATGGTTTCCACCAGTCATATAACCATGTACTTTAGAGTCTGCTTTCTCTTCCCCTTTGGGGAAGGATAGGATGGGGAATTTGACTAACGCACCAACCGATTTCCCAACCCAATTGCGCTGACTTTCCTTAAGAGACTCCGTCCAATCTATGCGGTCTAAACCTTGTAACAAACGTTCGGCATAAGCAGAAATTCGCATGCTCCATTGGGTCATTTTTTTTCTGACTACAGGGTGACCGCCACGTTCAGAAACACCATTTACAATTTCGTCATTTGCTAAAACAGTACCTAAGGCTGGGCACCAATTGACTTCTGTTTCGGCCAAATAGGTGAGTCGGTATTTAAGTAAAATTTCTTGTTGCTTTTTAGAAGAATAGCTGTTCCAATCTTCAGCGGTAAAAGTTTTGATGCCTTCATCGCAAGCTGCATTGATAGTGCTGTTGCCTTCCGAGGACAATTTAGAAATTAAAGTTGAAATAGGTTCTGCTTGGTCCGTGTCTTTATTGTACCAGGATTCAAATAATTGAATAAAAATCCATTGG
>CAYMDB010000036.1:0-14023 GCA_964388865.1 uncultured Flavobacteriaceae bacterium | reverse complement strand
CATTTCATTCTTCTTAAATACAATACGCTGAAGTAACTAATCATGCTATCTAAATTTCTAGCCTCTTCTGCCTAAACACTTAAGTTCATAATCATTAGATTTTAATTTTAGTAACTACTAGATCCCATGATGAAAGCGTATGCTCACAATTTTAAATTTGCTTTAAAACTCAAAGACAATTATATTGGTAATAATTAAACCTTAATAAGCATTGAAACGGACACAAGCCAATTAGCTGATTCCGGTAGGTAAGAAAATCAAATAAACTTCAGGTATTTTTCGGGTTTACACTTTAGAATATAGGTTTTGAAATGCTTCCGAGTAAAACTTATAAAAATCAAAAGGATTGTGATTTTAGCCTACTTCTATTTTAGAAAGCTTGTAAAATACTATAAGATTTAAAGTTTTGACCATTATTTTTGGCGAGTTATCTATTTTAAATGGCTCGCTACGATTAAATATATTAGATTTAGCAATGTATTGTTGTATTAAGAGGCTTGAAAATTGAACTATTCAATAAATAGCTATATAAATTGCTTATGAAAAAAAGTTACTTTTCTTTTTTGTGTTTAGCGTGTTTTATCTCTTCTTGCGGAACAGATGATAGTATTACCCCTTTAAATATCGAAACACAACCAGATGCAGTTACCCTAAGTCAAAACTCGCAAGCTGATATTTTTATATTTTCAAATGATTCTAATATTCCTATAAATGGTGAATTAACCATAAGTAATCCTTCAAAAGGTAATGCTTCTATAATTGATGCTAACAATACTCCGAATAACCCTAGCGACGATTATATTCAATATACAGCAGCACCCAATGAAATTGGTCCCGATAGTTTTCAATATACCATTTGTAATGCCTCAGGCACTTGTATAACAGAAACTGTTGGCGTCCTTATTACTAGCAGTTCTAATGTGGTATTTAATTTAGAAAACATGCCCTATTCCACGCTTTCTGAATATCAGTTTTTCAACGGAACTTTAAAAAACCTGGAGCCTGAATTTGGAGTCATACCTTATACCTTAAATTCTACCTTGTTTACAGATTACGCTGAGAAAAAACGGTTTATTTGGATGCCAAATAACACCAAAGCAAATTATGTGAGTGATGATGTACCGCTCAACTTTCCAATAGGAACCATTCTGATTAAAAACTTCTATTACGAAAACGTCTTACCTAACAACGAAACCCAAATTATTGAAACCCGATTAATGATTAAAAAAGCGTCGGACTGGGTTTTTGCAAATTACGTTTGGAACACAGAACAAACCGAAGCCACTCTCGACATGAATGGCAGTTTTGTAAATCTAAATTGGCAAAATGGTGATACCGTAGAAGCTATACAATACCGCATTCCTTCTGGTGCGGAATGCCATACTTGCCATAAAGTATCCGAAATTCCAAAACCTATAGGACCAAAACCTCGAAACTTAAATCTAGTTTATAACTATAATAATGGTGCAGAAAATCAACTCGATAAACTCATCAGTTTAGGATATTTAGAAAACTCTTTACCCAATTCTATAAATATTTTGCCCAATTATAACGACACAAGTCAAAGTCTTGATCTAAGAGCTAGGGCCTATCTAGACATTAATTGCGCCCACTGTCATTCTGACGATACGCATTGTGCATACCGACCTATTCGCCTAGATTTTTCGGATACAGCAGACTTTACAAATATCGGAGTTTGCGTCAACCCAGATACCGATCTCGGCCTAGACCTTGGCCATCTTGTTGAACCTGGTGATCCAAGAAATTCTGTTTTATATTTCAGAATGAACTCTACAGAACCTTCTAACAGAATGCCTTTATTAGGTCGTACTATAATACATTCAGAGGGAGTTGAACTCATTGAAGAATGGATTAACTCCTTAACCAACACTTGCAACTAAAGTATTAGACATGAAAAAATTATTAAACATTGCAATTCTTTTAAGTATCCTAAGTTTCACAACGGAAGCCCAAGAATTAAACCAAGCGGCAAATTGGCCAAACACTACCTGGACACTCTCTGGGAATTATGACGCCACCTATCTCATAGAAAACCCTACAGTTAGCGGTGGTTCCTCTTCATTTTCTTTTAACGACGATAATGCAGGCGGAGGCTCTATAAATAATGTCGCCGCAGAATCGCCAATAATTAATCTAAGCTCTGCCTTCAATGTAGGAGAAACAGGTGTTGTTATAGCTTTAGATTATGTTCTTAATATCTATCAAAATGAAACATTAACAATTCAGTATTGGGATGCAGATGCCACTGCTTGGAATAATTTTGGTGGCGAACTCACGGATAACTCAAACACAAACGACAACTTTTGTGCTGCCTCAAATACTTCTTATTCTACTTCTATTTTAGATATTTCTAATTTCTCTTTAAATCAATTAGAAAATTTTAAATACCGTATCAACTATAATGATAACACCTCATTTGGTTGGGGATTTTGCGCGAGTTCCCCAATAATTAGTTCGGTTGAACCTGAAACATGCCCGAGTGTTAGTGATCTTTCTGTTATGAATATCAACACTACAAATGCCGATATAAGATGGAACTCTGGCGTCTCCGAAACCTTGTGGGAAATCGTATTGCAGCTCGCCACAGACTCAGCACCTAATTCTGGCACAGCCACTAATCTTAAAACGCATCGCTATTCAGGCTTAACGCCTAATACCAATTACACCGTCTATGTGAGAACCAATTGTGTTAGCGATGGCTTCAGCAACTGGCAATCAAAAAGTTTTACAACGGGTACAAATACCTCTGGCGTACCCGTGAGCTTTACAAATAACACTTACACTTCCACGGGCATATACGACATTGCTATTGTAGATTTAAATGGCGATTATCTAGATGATTTGGTATCTGTGGGCGCTAATGTTATCAATGTACATTATCAATTGGCTAATGGAGGCTATAACAATACCGAAATAGCTACAACAACTGTAGCAAACACACCAAATTGGAGTTTAGCAGCAGGAGATTTTGATGCCAATGGCTTCAATGATCTTTTATATGGCGGTGGTAATGGTGTTACTTTTATGAAAGCTAATAGTACTGGCACAGGCTATACTGAAATATCAGGCTCTGATTATGTGTTTTCTCAACGTTCAAATTTTATCGACATTAATAATGATGGGCACTTAGACGCTTTTGTTTGTCATGATATTCTAGCCAATGTGTATTACATTAACGATGGCTCAGGAAACTTAACTTTCCATCAAGGACAAAGTGCTGAGGTACCTAACGGTATTGGAACTGTTCCCGGTGGTGGAAATTATGCCACAGTTTGGATTGATTATGATAACGATAGAGACATGGATATGTTTATCGCTAAATGTCGAGGAGGCTCTACAACCATTAGCACCAACGAGCTATGGAGAAACGATGGCAATGGCGTCTTTATAAACGTGGCAGACAGTAATGGTTATTACAATACAACGTATCCTGGAGTTGGCCACAACAATTCTTCTAATCTTGGTGATAATGTACAAACTTGGTCTGCAGCATGGGCTGATTTTGATAACGATGGCGATATGGATGTCTATGTTGGTGCGAGTACGACCACTAACGGAGATTCAAAACTAATGAGGAACAATGGTGACGGCACATTCACAGATATAACAGCTGGTTCTGGCGTGCTTGCTGCTAACCTGGGAATAGAAAATGCTCCTGCCGATTTTGATAACGACGGTTATGTAGATATTCTAAGCAATGGGAATATCCTGTTTAACAATGGTGATTTTACATTTACAAATGCTGCTGCTTCTATGCCTCAGAGCGGGGCTATTGGTGATATTAATAACGACGGTTTTTTAGATGTTTATAGAGCAGGTAAGATTTATGTGAACAATGCAAACACTAACAATTGGGTAAAAATTAATACCGTAGGTACCACGAGCAATAGAAATGGTATTGGTGCCAGAGTTGAAATCGAAACCCCTTCAGGAATTCAGATAAGAGATGTTAGAAGTGGTGAAGGTTTTAAATTTATGAGTTCCTTAAATACCCATTTTGGTTTAGGTACAGCAACCACAATTAACAGTATTACTATTTACTGGCCATCTGGTATTGTAGATTATATTCCTAATCCGGCAATAAACACAACACATAGCGTTACAGAAGGTTCAGCTTTAAGTGTCATAGATGAAGCTTTAGTAGACCTATTTATATATCCTAATCCGGTTGAAGATCAATTAGAAATAAAAACATCAGCCGACGTTTTTAATAAAATCGCTACGGTTTTCGATTCAAATGGAAAACGCCTTTTGAGTAAGAAATTAAAATCTAACCGTTTGGATGTTTCGAGCTTGGCAGGTGGACTGTATATTTTAAGACTAGAATCTCAGGGAAAAATAATGACGAAAAAGTTTATCAAAAAATAAGTTTTACTTTAAAAAAATGAGAACCGCCTGAGAAATCAAGCGGTTTTTTTGTGGTACTTTTGCCCAATGCTGCAGGTAAATAATATTTCTTTTGGTTACAACAAATCACTGGTTTTAGATGCCATTGACTTCTCTGTAAAACCTGGTGAAAATCTTGCAATTATTGGTGAAAGTGGTTCGGGAAAAAGCACCCTTCTCAAACTCATTTATGGTAAACACGATTTACAACAAGGTGAACTATTTTGGAAAGACAAAAAAATTCTAGGTCCTAAATATAATTTAGTCGTTGGTTACGACTTTATGAAATACGTCACCCAAGAATTCAATCTTATGCCCTACACCACAGTGGCAGAAAATATAGGAAAGCATCTTTCAAACTTTTATCCTGAAAAAAAACAAGAGCGCATAACCGAACTTATAAAAGTTGTAGAACTTGAAGCCTTCGCAAAAACAAAAGTTAAGTTACTCAGTGGCGGGCAAAAACAGCGAGTAGCTATTGCCAGAGCTTTAGCCAATGAACCCGAAATTTTACTGTTAGATGAGCCCTTTAGCCATATTGATAATTTTAAAAAGCAATCCCTACGTAGAAGCGTATTTAAATACCTAAAAGAAAATAATATTGCCTGTATTGTAGCAACTCACGATAACAAGGATGTTTTAGGTTTTGCAGACGAAATGCTAGTCATTCACGACACGAAAATAATCGCAAAAGACTCACCTCAACAACTTTTTAAATCGCCAAAGATCCCTTTAATAGCGTCGTTTTTTGGTGAGTTTAATGTTATAGAACCCTATGGTATTGTCTATGCGCATCAGATTGCAATTGTAGCGCAGTCCGACTTAAAAGCGACTGTTAAAACCTCTTACTTTTTTGGGAACTCTTGGCTGATTGAAGCTGACTATAATTCGGACTCTATTTTTATTGAGCATGCCTCTGAACTATCATCAGGAACGGATATTCAATTTAAGATAAAACCATAAGTTTATTTATCAAACTTCTTCAACAACGCTGGTAAATAAAAAATATCGGTAATTAAAGCCACAGCAACCGTAATGGCACAAAGCAACCCGAATTCTCTAACCGATGGTGTGGCACTAGAAGCGATAATTAAAAAGCCAGCAACCAAAGCAATAGTTGTAGAGAACAAAGCGCTACCTGTATAGGTCATGGCCTTATCCATTCGTATTTCAGGGGAGGTTGTGTCTCCTTTATTTCGTCTGTATTTATAGACCAAGTGAATGGTATCGTCCATGGCAATCCCCAGCATAATCGGAGTAATCATTGCTGTAGTTACATCTAAAGGAATGTCTAAAAGACTCATAAAAATAGCTAAAACCGTCAAGGGTAATAAATTTGGAATAAGAACCAAAAGCGTAGTTCTCAATCGTTTTATAAAAATCCAAAGACATAAAAAAGCCACGAAAAAAGCAGCAAAAAAGGATTTAAATTGGGTTTCTAAAATGAATTTATTTAGTTGTGCAAAAACCACCGCGAATCCGTTTATTTTTAGACTGTAGGCTTCGGTATTGAATGTCGATTCAAAATCGCGCTTTACATCTTCCAAAACCTGTTCTAACTCTGAGGTCCGCATTTCCATTAGGGTTAAGGTGAAACCAGCTGTGGTTAAATCGTCCGAAAATAATTTAAAGAAACTGTTATCATTAGCATCTACTTCGGCTAATGTGTTTTGAAGCTTGTCTTCAGATATATTAGATTGAAATAAAACGGGTGTGCGTTGTTCTAAAAACGATTTTATAGAAATCACAGAAACAGGATTCGAGATAAGCGGATTGGCTTCAAGTTTATTCTGAAATGCTTCGAGCTTCTCAATCGCGTCTTTATTCAGAATAACATCCCCATTAGTCGTAGAAATGTTCAATTGTAATCTATTACTTCCGCCTAGTTCAATTTCAACTGTTCTTAAATCTTGTTTAGCCTTTCCCTCAGCTAAAAGGTCTCGGGAATTGGTGTCTATTTTAACCTGAAATATAGAATACATCCCGAAAAACAACACTGCTGTGAATCCTACAATAATGGTATTCTTGTACTGCGTTGTAGAACCATTTAACCAAACAATAAAGGCACTCTGAGAGTAGTTTTTTAGAGTTAAAACAGGTTTTGCTTTTTCAAAATTTAAGTTCATATAACTAAACCCAATAATGGTTATTACATAAACTAACAAAAAGCTAATTATTAGACCAATACAAGTAAATATGCCCATATTTTTAAAGGCTGGCAACGGAGACAAGTATAAAGCAAAATAACCTACGAGGGTAGTAAGTGACGTGTAAAAACAGGGAGTTACACTTTTTCTAACGGCTAGTGTTAAAAGGTCAAGTTTAGAAAACGACTTATTTATAAGACCTTCTTTGTGATAAATATTTATAATATGCACGGCATCACTCACACTATACACCATGAGTATAGTAGGGATGAGCATAGAAATCATGTTGAGGGCAAATCCTAAGGAAGTAATCCAACCAAACAATAAACTTAAAGGCACGGCAACGCATAAAAGCGAAATCATGAGATAGCGCTTGCTAGGGAGCAAAAACAAAAGCATTAGTGTAATAACCAGAACGGTAAGAATACCAAAAGTTAAACTCTCTTTATAAATCCCTTTGCTATAGGCCTCGTTTAAAACGGGTGGCCCTGTGAAATAATAATCAGAATATTGACTTTCTATGATATTCCGGATTTCACCGGTAATATCCTTACGCTTTTCCTCAATGGAAGGCGTCGGATTTAACTGTATATAAAAAAACTGATTTTTATAATCTTCAGTTACTAGCTGGCTCGTGATATTTGGCAGTTTTGAAAACAAACTTTTCAGTCCCTTTTCACTTCGTTTGGGATTATATAAATCGTCAAAATTTATTTTGTTATTGGCGTAGATAGGATATTTCGCCTTGGCTAAGCTGAAGGATGTTTTTACAAAAGGAAGTGCTTCTATAGTTTTATGAAGCCCTTCTAATTTTTGCATCTCAGCTTCTCCAATTGCATTGTCTACTGGAAGCATGGCGATAAAAATCTCGTCTGAACCAAACTTTTCTTGAAAGTCGATATAAGCTTTATAGCTTGGGTCATCTTCTAAAAACCAAATGGAAAGTGAATTATCTACACGTAATTTTTGAAGGGTTTGGTACCCTGAAACACCCATTAAAATTGCCAAAATTATGATGATGGCAATTCTAAATTTTATGATGACTGTTATAATTTGTCTTAACTTTTCCAAAGTATTTTTTAATCTAGGGTCTTTTTTTTACACTTAACTATTCATTCTGAACAATCTTTTTTCCATCTTCTTTTAGGTATTACTTTCAATTTTAAGACCTACAAGGTTTTTGAAACCTTGCAGGATTTTACCAACATAGCCAATCTTCTCATCAACTACCTGCCAATTCGAGCGTAGTCGAAACCGAATTTAAATAAGCATATGCACGGTAATTACCATGATGCGTTAAGGAAACTGCTAAATCCAGTTTTTGAGACTTATCATATACCGAAGGGATTCCAAATTCTGATTTCATAATCTTTAAGTCTTCTTTTACTAAATTGAATTCCGAAGAAATAGCTGAAAGTAACAAGGTTTGAACCGCGTCACTTTGTGTTTTAAATGAATTATTCTTAATTTCCTCTGTTTCAGAAGACATTTCAGCTTTACTTAATCTCGCTTCCGACAGGATGTATTGCCTTGTTATTTTAGTTTTTGTACAGCACTCAAACGTCTTATAATTAACTTTTCCGTAGGAATCATCGATATCACATTCAAATTGTTTCGGATTATAAAATCGGCTTGGGTGTAATTGCGTGTATAATTTATACGCGGCTTCCTTCATGCTCCATAATCTCCAAACCATAACAAATGGATTTTCAGATTTACGAATAATTTCTTGTTCTTTTGAGGTGAAAAGTTTGTCTAAAAAACGGGGTCTTTGCCAGTTAGACTTGAGCTGTGCCTCTGCGAGATCTACAATATCGTTGCCTATCATGAGCTCGCGAGCTTGGTATTTATAATTTCCATAGCCGCTTTAACATCGAGCATTTTTTCCATGTCTTCATTTTCTAATCTGATATTAAATTCATCTTCAATATCTAAGATGATATCTACGAGATTGGCTGAATTGATTTTCAAATCCTTAACAAAATCGGTGGTTTCAGACAGATTTTTAAAGGCCTCTTCGTCTTGAACGTATGGCGACACAATTGTTTTTAATTTGGTAATGAGTTCATTATTGGTCATAATTATTTACTAGAAAGGTGAGCTACGCTATTAATTCTGCTTATTATTTTAACAGATGTAAAGTTAAAGAAAGTCAGACGAATAAAACACCTCAGCTCAAGTAAAAACAGTAAGCCTAAAAAATTAGTATTCACCGAACGTCTTAAGAAGCACACAGGCATTAACGTCCCCAAATCCAAAACTCGCTTTGGCTATGATGTTAAAGTCTAAATCCAATTTTTGAGTCGGAATGCGTTCAGAAGTTATTAAGCTTTCTATTTCAGGATGCAAATCTTCACAATTTATATTTGGTGCCACAAATTGCTCTTTTAGTTGAATGACGCTGGCCACACATTCAATAGCTCCTGCGGCAGCTAAACAATGCCCCACTAAAGATTTAGTGGAATTGATATATGGGAAATCCGTTCCCTTTCTATTGAGTGCCTTCGACCAATTTTCAATTTCTAAAGCATCTTTTGAGGTAGCGGTGAGGTGGCCGTTGATCACTTCAATTTCATTTGAATGAATCCCAGAATTACGCATAGCATTTTGAATACAGCGTTGCACTGCCTCAGAATTTGGTGCCGTGAGTGTTCCTCCGTTGCGTTGTCCACCAGAATTAATCTCGCCACCTAACACCTCAGCATAAATGGTAGCATTGCGTGCTAAAGCGCTCTCTAGAGATTCTAAAACCAACGCTCCTGCACCGCTTCCAGGTACAAATCCAGAAGCCGAAGCACTCATAGGTCGAGAGCCTTGTTCTGGTTGTGTATTGTGCTTATAAGTGAGAACACGCATCGCATCAAAACCTCCCCAAATATAGGGACCATGATCGCTACAACTCCCAACTAGCATGCGTTTTGCTTTACCGGCTTTTATTCTATCAAAACCCATAAGTAAAGCCTCGGTTCCTGTGGTACAGGCCGAAGAATTTGTAGTCACCTGATTCCCTAAACCTAACATTCCACTGAGATAAGCCGAAATACCACTAGCCATTGTTTGCAATACCACAGTACTCCCAAGACGTCTTACCTTGCCGTCATCTAAATTATAGATAGCTTCTCTAAACTTCTCAATTCCCGAAGTTCCTGTGCCAAAAATGAGTCCGGAATCGTAGTCGAGTTGACTTTCAGAATTGCATTCAAAACCTGCGTCTTTCCAAGCATCAACTCCAGCGATACAGCCATACAAAATCCCAGAACTGTTAAAACCACGACGTTGTAAGTCGGTAAAATATTTTGATTTTAGATCATCTGAAATTTGAGGAATACCTCCAATTTGACATGAAAAGTTTAAATCTTCAAGTTCATTATCAAAGGTGATTCCAGATTTACCTTCCTTTAAGGCCTGGGTAAATTTGGCAACACCAACTGCATTTGGTGCGACTACTCCTAATCCTGTTATGACTACTCTTCTTTTCATAATACATTCCTGCAAAGGCAGGAATCTTATTAATTATTACTTTTTTCTCAAAATTATTTTAGCCTTCTTTCAAAACGACTCACTTTAGTTTATCCTACTATGAGATTCCTGCCTTCGCAGGAATTTTGAGCATGCCGGAAATGCTTCCTCTTGCCACCAATTCATCCTTTATATTAAACATCTTAACCTTACACTTTAATTTATTAAATCGAAATACTTCTTTTTCTGAAATCACCCTTACTTTTTCATCTGGTAAAACAGGCAAATAAAAATCCATTTGATGTGATGTTAATGCTATTTGGGGTTTTACAGCTGCCGTTAATTCATCTTTCAATAAATAAATGCCTAAGCAGACCAAACCAATTTGCGCCATACATTCTGTTAAGATAACGCCAGGTGTTATGGGGTGATCTTTAAAATGACCTTTGTAAAAACTTTCGCTCGCTTTAAAGGTGTAATGCCCTGTAATTTCATTTTCTGAAACCGAATCAATACCATCTACAAAAAGAAATGGTTTTTGATAAGGTAGGTATTTTATGATTTCGCTCTTATTCATTACTATATTCCTGCGAAGGCAGGAATCTTATTAATTATTACTTTTTTCTCAAAATTATTTTAGCCTTCTTTCAAAACGACTCACTTTAGTTTATCCTACTATGAGATTCCTGCCTTCGCAGGAATTTTGAGCATGCCGGAAATGCTTCCTCTTGCCACCAATTCATCCTTTATATTAAACATCTTAACCTTACACTTTAATTTATTAAATCGAAATACTTCTTTTTCTGAAATCACCCTTACTTTTTCATCTGGTAAAACAGGCAAATAAAAATCCATTTGATGTGATGTTAATGCTATTTGGGGTTTTACAGCTGCCGTTAATTCATCTTTCAATAAATAAATGCCTAAGCAGACCAAACCAATTTGCGCCATACATTCTGTTAAGATAACGCCAGGTGTTATGGGGTGGTCTTTAAAATGACCTTTGTAAAAACTTTCGCTCGCTTTAAAAGTGTAATGCCCTGTAATTTCATTTTCTGAAACTGAGTCAATACCATCTACAAAAAGAAATGGCTTTTGATAAGGTAGGTGTTTTATGATTTCGTTCTTATTCATTACTATATTCCTGCGAAGGCAGGAATCTCATGTTTTATGTATTAATGCCTCTCGATTATCCTAGAGATGACATGTCGTTTTAATTCGTTTTTCCGTTTCTTTTTTAGTTAAGACCTCACAGGTTTCTAAAACCTGTGAGGTCTCCAAAATATCTTATTCCAACACTAATTTTTCATCAAGTTGCAATTGCTTTGTTTTATGTACAAAAACAAAATTTTCTCTATCCTCAAATAAATTTATAATTTCATTTCTTAATAGAAGCGTTGGTTTATGAGATAAAATAGAATTATACGATGAATATTTATAAGATTTAAAATCTTCAACAAATTCATGATGCTTTGAATTAAGATGAATATAAACGATTAAATCTTCTAAGTAAGATTCATTATCAATTTTTATTCTTGAAAACCTATCCTTAAATAAACTACCACTTCGTTGATAAGACTTATTTATACTTTTAGAATACGAATTAAAAAAGTTTGAAAATGACTGTGAAATTTGAGTACTCTCTAAATTATCTTTTGTTTTTATTAACCAATGAAAATGGTTTTTTAAAAGACAATACGCTAAGATATCGCAAGTTGGTAAAATATGTCTTTTCATTAAAGTTAGGAAGAAGTTATAATTTTTAGATTCTTTAAATATATCCTCTTTATTATTTCCACAATTGTAGATATGAAAAAAACTATCCGATGTTAATGGCTCATATTTCATATTATAACATACTCTTTTTTTTTCCTAAATAATTTAGACCTCGCAACTTATAAGACCTCACAGGTTTTGAAAACCTGTGAGGTCTTATAAGTTTGCATCAACTCAAATGCTCACCACCATCAACAGGAATCACAGTTCCGGTAATCCAATTCGCTTCGTCTTTACTTAATAAATACACCACATTGGCTACATCTTCTGGCGCTGTTAATCGTTTATTCGGATTGCGTTTAAATGTATGTTCTATTATTTTATCGCTTCCCGGAATCATCCGTAACGAGGCAGTATCCGTGACTCCGGCTTGTATACAGTTGGCTTTTATGCCGTAAGGTGCAAACTCTAAAGCTATATTTCTGGTGATGGCTTCTAAGGTTACCTTGGCTGCTGAAACCGCTGCATAATTCTGCCAAGCTTTTGTATTGCCCTCACTGGTAAAACTTATGATTCTGGCATCTTTAGCACATAATTTAGCTTCAAAAAGCGCTTTGGTCCAATCGTAAAGACTGATGGCCATCGCATTTATAGTAAGTGCGAAATCGTCATTCTTAAGTTCGGGATGCACATCAGAGATCATAGGTTTTAAATTTCCTTTTGCGACACTATGCACTAAAGTTCTCAATTTTCCATCTTTACCAAAACAGGTTTTTAATTCGGAAATAATCATGTCTCGTTTTTCCGATTTAAAGGCATCGCTATTGAAGGCCAAAAACTCAACTCCTTCATTCCGTATGGTTTCAAATTCGTTTTGAATTTGTTTCTCTTGTGATTTAGAATTTCTGTGGACAATGCAGATATTCATGCCGTGTTTTGCTAGAGTCTTCGCCGTTGCCAGACCCAAACCACTGCTTCCACCCAAGATGAGTGCCCAATAATTTTTGTCTTTAAATTCTTTGTTCATTTATTTTATATTTTGAACCTATAAATGAGCTACTTCGACTGCACTCTGAATAAAACTAAACTTGCCTACAAAACTACCACTCTAACAATAGCCGTTGTGCCGAAAAACCTGGTCCGAAACTCAGCATAATCGCTTTATCGCCTTTTGGAATGTCTCTATCCATAAAGCGCTCTAAAACATATAAGACCGTGGCGCTACTCATATTACCGTACAGTCTTAAAACTTCTTTGGTATCGTCTATATTTTTACCCAAAGCTCCAAATAATTCTTCAACCGTTTGCACTATTTTTTTTCCGCCAGGATGAAATACCAAATGGTCGATATCTTGAATTGTTAAATTATTTCGTTCTAAAAACGGATGAATAATCATCGGGAAATGGTTTGCAATTGTTTGCGGAACCGACTGGTCTAAAACCATTCTCAATCCTGTATTTTTGAGTTTAAAACCCATCATATACTCAGCATCGAAGAAATGATACATGGCTTCATCTTTTATTTCTGGTCCGGTTTCATTTTCATAAGAAGACAAAATAGCACTCGCACAACCATCACCAAAAATTGCGGCACTTACAATATTAACCATGGAATAGTCCTCTATTTGAAATGTTGCTGTTGGAGATTCCACGGCAATAACTACGGCCCGTTTATTCGGATTGGATTTTAAAAAATTCTTGGCATAGATCATACCAGATACACCTGCCGCACAACCCATTTCTGTTACTGGAAGACGCACAATATCTTGTTTCATTTTTAAACTATTAATAAGATAAGCATCTAAAGACGGAATCATAATGCCTGTGCAACTGACAGTAATGATATAATCGATATCTGTAGGTTGTAAGTTCGCTTTATCCAAGACTTTTAGTAAACTTGCCTCTGCCAGTTTAATGCACTCTCTGGTATAAATATCATTTTTTTCTTCGAAAGAAGTATTTAAAAATACGTCGTTGGCATCCATAATAGAATAGCGCTTATCAACGGCTGCATTTTCAAAAATCTTTAAAACTTTTCGTTTAAAACGCTCTTCTTGGCCCTCGAGCCAAAGTTCTACAAAAGGCAAAATATCTTTAGTTTCCCGTGTATGTTTTGGTAGTTGCTTAGCTACTGCTGTTATTCGTACTGCCATATTTATTTCCTGTGAAAGCAGGGATTTTTATTAATTCGTATATCTTTAAAAACGCCCCTAAAATACAAAAGAAGGGACACTACTTCATTTTAAACACTATCCACTAAAAATAAGCCACTGATATCGGAAGGTCCATTTCCA
>CAYMDB010000035.1:0-14175 GCA_964388865.1 uncultured Flavobacteriaceae bacterium | reverse complement strand
AAGTTGTGGGAGAAAAGTAGCCCTCAAAACCCTTCTCAATCTTCCCAGTACCATGACCCTAATACGGAGGTTGGCGGAGCAGCACTTACCCCACCTCACATTCTCGTTATGACGGCAACACCTATTCCAAGAACCTTGGCCATGTCTGTTTACGGCGATTTGGATATTTCTGTGATTGACGAATTACCTGCAGGACGAAAACCCATAAAAACCGTACATCGCTATGATTCGAATCGGCTAAAGGTTTTCAAATTCATGAAAGATGAGATTGCCAAGGGCCGACAAGTTTATGTGGTGTATCCTTTAATTCAGGAAAGCGAAAAAATGGATTATAAAGATTTAATGGATGGTTATGAAAGCATTTCAAGAGAATTCCCAATGCCAGAGTACCAAATTTCTATAGTTCACGGTAAAATGAAACCTGCTGATAAGGATTATGAAATGCAGCGTTTTGTGGAAGGTAAAACACAAATTATGGTGGCTACTACGGTTATTGAGGTTGGCGTCAACGTTCCTAATGCTTCTGTTATGATTATTGAAAGTGCCGAGCGTTTTGGTTTATCACAGCTTCATCAATTACGTGGTCGTGTGGGTAGAGGTGCCGAACAGAGCTACTGTATTTTAATGACAAGCTACAAATTGAGTCAGGATAGTAAAACAAGATTAGAAACCATGGTACGCAGCAGTGATGGTTTTGAAATTGCTGAAGTGGACTTAAAATTACGTGGCCCGGGCGATCTTATGGGTACCCAGCAAAGTGGGGTGTTAAATTTACGAATTGCTGATATTGTTAAGGATAAAGCTATTTTGCAGCAGGCACGATATTACGCTAAAACGGTTTTAAAATTAGACCCTAGCCTGTGTCTTCCTGAGCATAAAGTGATATTAAACACTTATAGACAAATGCATAAGTATCGCAATATCTGGAACTATATTAGTTGATAAAAAAAAGAAAGAGAGACATCCCAACCAAAACGCCTCTCTTCTTATGATCATGCGATAAGAATCGCACCATCTAAACTATTAAAAAACCAATTATTGTTTTTTCATTACTGCAAAGTTATATGGAAAGCAAGGGCTTATTTATCTCAAACCAATTAAATAATAGCGCAAACGACAAAAGTGTCCTATTATTTTTACCATCATAATTTGTCGAGCCAGCTAGAAGCTGTCTTTTAATTCAAGATTATTGATACTAATTTTTTATAACAAAAAAAGAGAGACGTCCCAACCAAAACGCCTCCCTTTCTTTTGATCATACGATAAGAATCGCATCATCTTAACTAACTACTAATCAAACTTAACTATTAATTGTTTTTAATTTGTTGTTTGTTTTAAACTATTAAATGCTTTTTCAATACCTGTTTCACCTTGTAAAATTTCGAAAGTTACATTTGATGGCGTATCGTCATCCAAAGCGTTAACCAGTGTATGTGCCACATCAACTCGGCTAATTTCACCTTGTTTATTTAATTTTTGATTTAATTCAATTTTACCAGTTCCGTCTTCATTATTTAAAGCCCCGGGACGCACAATAACGTAGTTTAGTCCACTCGCTTTAAGGTATTCATCTGCATTTTGTTTAGCCTGTAAATATGCTTCTAAATCGTCGGCAGCTTCGGGCTGGTCTGCTCCCATAGAGCTCAACATCACAAACCGTTTTACATTGGCCTTCTTAGAAACATCAATGAGGCTTTTGGCACCTTCTTGATCGACTTCTACTACTTTTTTACCTCCAGAACCAGCTGCGAAAATAACTTTATCAATGTTATCTGTAACATGTGATAAATCTTTAGTTAAGTCGCCTAAAACCGTATCAATACGTTTGTGTTTAAACTGATCTACCTGATGTCTTTCGCGCACCATGGCCACGGGGTTAAAATGATCGGAAGCTTTTAAGAGGCTTACAATTTCTTTTCCAGTTGTGCCATTAGCACCTACAACTAATATATTTTCCATTATTTTTTTATCTTTCGTATTTACTATTTACATAAAATGCATAAATTACCCCAGGTATCCATCCGATAAGCGTAAGTATTAAACTTATTAAAAATTCGGATCCTATTCCATGTTTGAGAAATACGGCTAATGGCGGAATAAGAATATTTAAAATGATTGTGAGTATGGACATGCGCTTTGGTTTTCTTTTTTCTATATATAAATATTATGGTAAATATAAATCGTAAACGCAGCAGCGCTTAACGCTAAACATCTCATTATTAACTCAAATGAATAATCGTATGATACAGTACTAATCTAACTCAATAAAATATTATCTTTTGAAACTGAATGTGTTTTGAGACATCACCAACACACCTTGGCGTTATTTGAGTTTCAAATTTAACCCCCTACTCCCCTCGTAATCCTTCAACAAAATCTTGGAACTCTATTTTGAACGTCTCATAGTCTTCTCCCGTTGCGGGCCCATTAAATCCGGTGTGTATTTTGCGAACTTTCCCCGTTTTATCGATGAATATAGAAGTTGGATAGGATAAAACATGATTCAACATTGGTAACTTTTCTTGTGCTTTTGCTTTGTCTGAACTTCCGTATTGTGCCAACAAAATTGGATACTTAATATCTAATCGATCTCGCAATCTACCGATGCTCTCAAAAGCCTTTTCTGATGTTTTGGCATATTCAAAAGCTAAAGCCACAAATTCTATGTCCTTATCTGCATTGGCTTCGTAATAGTTGGTGTAATATTTTGTTTCATCCAGGCAATTAGGACACCAAGTTCCCATCAGTTGAACCACAACCACCTTGTTTTTAAAACGGTCGTCATCAAGCCCTACTAAATTCCCCTCTGCATCCGGAAATGAAAAGGCTAATTTATCGTAGCCCTCTTTTAAAAAGGTGAGCGCATCTGCACTTGGCAATTCAAAAGTTTCATTACGTTTGGCCTCAAAGGGTTCTTGAAAGTGGTCTCCAGAATAAAACGTCCCACGCATTGTAGAATCTGAAACTTTTGCTGTAAACAAATACACATGCGCCCCATCAAAGGTTGAAAGTTTCATAGTGTTGCCATCCATAACTCCTTCAAGATACCTATAGTCACCCGTTTTGGTTCTAAAGGTTCCGGTGACTTTTTGATCATCCTGCTTAAAAATGCCTTTGGCTATATATTCATCTTCGGCATTACCCATGCTAAAAACAGTTTCCCAAACTCCTGAGACGTTTACCCATGGCTTTTCATCTGCTAGAAAACGCTGGGCATTGTTAAATTCAGCCTTAAAATCAACAGACCTATCTTGATTTTCCTGTATAAACTGCCCTAGTAAATCATCGCCTTTAAAAATCGCTGCGAACACACCTTGAAATACAGGTGTTTTTATAAATACTGAATCATTTCGGTATTCCACTTCATCAACTTCTATAACTTCTTCCGCATTAAAAATTCGCAATTCGGTTGGTGAAACTACTTCAAAAATAAACGGTAATTCTTTTTGATCTTGCACGGCAATCACAGCCCGATAGGTTCCTACTTTAAGTTGTTGCGGTTTTGTTTCAGTCTTGCAAGAAAAGCATAGAAAACCAAGGATACAAGCAGTTATAAATTTCATCATATCTCATCTTTGAATTAAGTTCGAAATAACAACAAATCCCTTAAATAAAAAAGCAATCACTCTATTTCATTAAGCCACAAGTATTATTATCTTTGACCCCTTATAACGGTATATAGATTTATGAAGATTTCATACAACTGGCTTAAACAGTTTATCAAAATTGATTGGAACGCAGAGAAAACGGGTGAATTATTAACCGACCTCGGACTAGAAGTAGAGGGTATTGAAACCTATCAATCCGTAAAAGGCGGATTAGAAGGTATAGTAGTCGGGGAAGTTTTAACTTGCGTACCACACCCAAATGCCGACCGTCTAAACCTAACCACAGTTGCCATTGGCGAGGCGAATCCTGTGCAAATTGTATGTGGTGCGCCAAATGTGGCAGCCGGACAAAAAGTACCTGTCGCTACCATTGGGACAACTTTGTATGACGCTCATGGTGAACCTTGGACTATTAAAAAAGGTAAAATTAGAGGTGAAGAAAGTCATGGTATGATTTGCGCTGAGGACGAACTCGGTCTCGGTGAATCTCATGATGGCATCATGGTTTTAGATGCCGATTTAAAAGTGGGTACCCTTGCCACTCAAATATTTAAAGTTGAAAATGATAAGGTTTTTGAAATCGGACTCACCCCAAACCGAGCGGATGCCATGAGTCATTATGGTGTGGCACGCGATTTAAGAGCGGGTTTGCTTCAGCAAGATGTTTATGTAGAATTAATTACTCCCCCAGTAAGTTCGTTTCACGTCGATGCCAGAGCTTTAAAAATTGATGTTGACATAAAAGCTAAAGACAAAGCCCCACGGTATTGTGGTGTTACTATTTCTGGAATAAAAGTAAAACCGTCACCCGATTGGTTGGTACACCGTTTAAAATCTATTGGTCTAACGCCAAAAAACAATATTGTTGATGCCACAAACTATGTCTTACACGAGTTAGGGCAACCTTTGCACGCTTTTGACGCCCATAAAATATCTGGAAATAAAATTGAAGTTAAAACCTGTAAATCGGGTACCAAATTCACAACCTTAGATGGTGTGGTGCGTGAGTTGCACGAGGAAGATTTAATGATCTGTGATGCTGAAAAACCTATGTGTATTGCTGGTGTTTTTGGTGGTATTGACTCTGGCGTGACTGAAAACACAGCCAATATCTTTTTAGAAAGCGCCTATTTTGATCCGGTAAGCATCCGAAAAACCGCAAAACGCCATGCCTTAAACACGGACGCCTCGTTCCGTTTTGAGCGCGGCATCGATCCTAACCTTTGTGAATACGCCTTAAAACGTGCGGCACTGCTTATTAAAGAAATTGCTGGTGGTGAAATAACAAGTGATATTGTAGATGCCTATCCGAATAAAATTAAAGACTACGAAATTCGTATGAGTTTTGACAATGCTGAAAAGTTAATTGGCGAAGAAATTCCGCAGGAAACCATTAAAAGTATTCTCATCTCTCTAGACATCAAAATAAACAATGTTACCGAAACAGGCTTGGGCTTAACAGTACCTGCCTATAGAAATGACGTGACACGTGAAGCCGATATTATTGAAGAAATTCTGAGAGTTTACGGCTATAATAATATTGCGACTACCGAAAAACTAAACGCCTCTATTTCAAATTCTTCACGTTTTGAAGATTACAAATTGCAGAATATTATAGGTAACCAATTAGCGTCTCAAGGCTTTTATGAGATTATGGCTAATTCCTTAACCTCACCTAAATATATCGAATTAAGCGACGACCTCAACGAAGCGCACAGCGTAAAGATAATTAATCCGCTGAGTACCGACTTAGAAGTGATGCGCCAATCCTTATTATTTTCGGGATTAGAAGCTGTGGCTCACAATAGCAATAGAAGACGTAATGATTTGAAGTTGTTTGAATTCGGAAAAACCTATCATCAATACGCTGAAACAAGAGAAGAATTTAAACATTTATCACTTTTTGTAACAGGAAATAAAACAGAGGAACGCTGGAATACCAGCACAAGTCCGAGCGATTTCTTTTATTTAAAGGGCACTATTGAAGCCGTTTTGCAACGTTTAGGTTTAACGAGATTTAAGTCTGAACCTATAAAATCTGATGTATTTAATGAAGGCATGACCTTCTCTATTGGAAAGAAAAAACTTGTGGATTTTGGCTTGGTTAAAAAATCAGTTTTAAAGCATTTTGGGATATCACAGCATGTCTTGTTTGCCGATTTCAACTGGGATAACGTGTTAGAAATGGCACGGCATAATAAAATTAAGTTTACTGCTATTCCGAAATATCCTGAAGTTCGAAGAGATTTTGCATTCTTATTAGACAATAAGGTGAACTTTGAAGATATTCATACCATCGCCAAACAAACCGAAAAGCAATTGCTAAAAAGCATTAACTTATTTGATGTGTACGAGGGTAAAAATTTACCTGAAGGCAAAAAGAGTTATGCGGTGAGTTTCACTTTACAAGATGAACACAAAACCTTAACCGACAAGCAAATCGATAAAATAATGGCAAAGCTACAATCTAATTTTGAGATGAAGCTTGGTGCTGAGTTGCGATAGGTAAATGGAAAACATAATGTCCGTTTGAGAGCCGTCGAAAACTTAATGAAAACAATTACGGATTTCGACTGCGGAATATTCAAAACTTGCATTTTAAGAAAACATTCTGACTTATTTCCTGAGTCCTACATGAATTATTTCTAAATTTAGGTCCAATTATAAAACCAAAAAACAATGGCAAACGTAACATTAGGCGGAACTCCCGTAGAAACTATAAGTAATTTACCAAAAGTTGGTACTAAAGCACCATCATTTCAATTGACTTCAACTGATTTATCTACTAAATCTATCGTAGATTATAAGGACCATAGATTAGTCTTAAATATATTTCCGAGCGTAGATACAGACACCTGCGCCCAATCGGTAAGAACCTTTAATGAAAAAGCAAGTGCTTTAGAAAACACCAAAGTACTGTGTATATCAAAAGATTTACCATTTGCTCTGAAACGTTTTTGCGGTGCAGAAGGCATCGATAATGTAGAAAGTCTTTCAGATTACAAAACAGGTGAATTTGGAAAAACTTACGGATTAACCTTTAAAACGGGTCCTTTTGAAACGTTGCATTCGCGCTGCGTGGTGGTCATTGATAAAGATGGTACCATTTTACACACAGAACAGGTTAAAGAAATAGCAGACGAACCCAACTACCAAGCTGCTTTAGATGCTCTGAACTAAAGATCAAAACGCTAAATTCTTTTATTTTAATAGTTAGCATAACCACTGATGCAAAAAAAAGAACCTTTTATAATTAATAGGCTTAAAAGTGTGGGCTATGCATTTAAGGGTATGCTCATTCTTATTAGGACGGAAGCTAGCATTAAAATTCAGTTGTTTATTGCCATTGTGGTTACTGCAGCTGGATTTTATTTTGAAATCTCCAAAACGGAATGGGTGGCGCAAATCATCATCATTGGTTTAGTGATGAGCATAGAGGGTATGAATACTGCTGTTGAATATATTGCCGATTTTGTTCACCCAGAACACCATAAAAAAATTGGCCTCATAAAAGATGTTGCTGCGGGTGCTGTTTTTATAGCAGCAATCGTGTCAGTGATCATTGCTGCACTAATTTACGGTCCTAAACTTCTTTAAATACCAAAACCCATAGGATAAACGTTACTAATTTGTATTTTTGAGACGCGAAACGCATACTTTAGTATTATTTAAAATACATGAGTTTTTTGATGCTGTTTCGCAAACTAATACCCATGGCACAAAAAACAACGCGAAAGAAATCAACAACCAAAGCGCAACCGAAGCCCAAGACAAAAAGGCCTTCGTTTAAACTTTCTAATCAGCAAAAACTCATATTCGGTAGTTTATTGATTATGCTCGGTGTGCTACTTTTTATTTCATTTCTGTCGTTTATTTTTACGGGTAAAGAAGACCAAAGTGTGCTCACTAACTTTCCAGAGCGTTCCGATGCTTATAAAAACTGGGCAAGTCAATTAGGCGCCTGGGTTAGTGAAATTTTTATTGCTAAAGGTTTTGGTGTGCCGTCCTTTATTTTTTCTGGATTATTGTTCTTGTCAGGAGTCTACATCACTTTAAATTTAAAGAAAGCTAAACTGCGATCGCATTGGATTTGGGGCACCATCATCGTCATTTGGTTAGCCATTTTATTTGGTTTTTTTACACATAAATACGATCTTTTAGGTGGTACTATAGGTTTTGAAATGAACCAATTTCTTCAGGATTACATTGGAAAAATTGGCACGATTTTGTTGTTACTTTTCGGATTGATTACCTATCTCGCCATTAGGTTTAAAGTGACTGGTGAAACCTTTGTCAATCTGTTTAAAAACGCCAAGCAAGACCTTAAAAACGATTTACAATCCGATTCAAACTCTAAAACCTCGACTGTAATTGTAGACAATAGTTTAACCGAAGAAGCCGAAGCAATTAAATCGGCTTACGAAATTCCTTTAGATAACTCTGAACCGACAAATAGTAATTACCCTAAACCCAAATCTAAAGACAATTCTCTAAAGATGGAGGTTGCAGAGAAACCAAAAGAGGACACTATAGACATACCTGAATTAAAAGTTGAAATAGAAAAAATACAAGAAGAAAAATCGGAAACCGATAATCTTGCCGATAAATTGGTGGCAGACTTCGGACTTTTTGATCCGACACTAGAACTAGGCAAGTTTCAATTTCCACCTCTAGATTTATTAAAAAAATACGATAACGAAGGGATTTCCATAGACCAGGACGAACTTGAAGAAAATAAAAATAAAATTGTTGAAACGCTTAGCAATTATAAAATTGGCATTACCAGCATAAAAGCCACCATCGGCCCAACGGTTACCCTTTACGAAATTGTGCCTGATGCAGGGATTCGTATTTCAAAAATAAAAAATCTAGAAGACGATATTGCCTTATCGCTTGCGGCGCTTGGTATTCGTATTATTGCGCCTATTCCTGGCAAAGGGACGATTGGTATAGAGGTTCCTAATAAAAATTCGACCATCGTTTCTATGCGTTCTGTTATAGCTTCGCAAAAGTTTCAGAAATCCACCATGGAGCTACCTATAGCTTTTGGTAAAACCATTAGCAACGAAACCTTTGTTGTCGATTTAGCTAAAATGCCACATCTGCTTATGGCGGGAGCTACAGGTCAAGGTAAATCGGTTGGACTAAATGCCGTACTGACATCTCTATTATACAAAAAGCATCCTGCTGAAGTAAAGTTTGTTTTGGTGGATCCTAAAAAGGTAGAATTAACGCTTTTCAATAAAATTGAACGCCATTATTTAGCCAAATTACCAGATAGTGAAGAAGCCATAATCACGGACAACACCAAAGTAATAAACACCTTAAATTCGCTTTGTATTGAAATGGACAACCGCTACGAAATGCTTAAAAATGCCTTTTGTAGAAACATTGCGGAATACAATACCAAATTTAAAGCCCGAAAATTAAATCCGAATGACGGACACGCCTATCTTCCTTATATTGTTTTGGTGGTGGATGAGTTTGCTGATTTAATTATGACGGCAGGTAAGGAAGTAGAAACACCTATAGCGCGTTTAGCCCAATTAGCAAGAGCCATAGGCATTCATTTAATTATTGCGACGCAACGTCCATCTGTTAATGTTATTACAGGTATCATTAAAGCCAATTTCCCAGCGCGTATCGCTTTTAGAGTCACCAGTAAAATAGATTCTCGGACTATTTTAGATGGCTCTGGTGCCGATCAGTTGATTGGCCGAGGAGATATGTTATTTACCCAAGGCAACGATTTAATCAGGCTTCAATGTGCTTTTGTTGATACCCCTGAAGTTGAAAAAATTACAGAATTTATTGGCTCGCAAAAAGCCTTTCCTGATGCACATCTCTTACCTGAATATGTGGGTGAGGAAGGTGGCACAAATCTCGATGTTGATATCACCGATAGAGACAAGTTGTTCAGAGATGCCGCAGAAATTATTGTCACCGCTCAACAAGGTTCGGCTTCATTATTGCAACGTAAATTAAAATTGGGCTACAACAGAGCTGGACGGATAATTGACCAACTGGAGGCCGCAGGGATTGTTGGCTCTTTTGAAGGCAGTAAAGCAAGACAAGTTTTGGTGACAGATTTAGTCGCTTTAGATCAATTATTAGAAAACGAAAAACACTAAACGCGTAGATATTACATTCACATGAAAAAATTAATTGTATTAGCATTTTTAGCATTAGGACTCACAGGAATTGCACAAAGCGATGCAAAAGCTGAAGCATTGTTAACTGAGGTAAGTCAAAAAATAAAAGCGTATAAAAATATTAGTCTAGACTTTAAGTACGAACTCAATAATGACAGCGAAAACATCAAGCAAGTGACCCGTGGTGATGTGGTTATTGAGGGAGACAATTACCGTCTCAACATCCTCGGAATCACTCGTATTTTTGATGGTAAAACCTTGTATACTATCAGTCCAGAGGATGAAGAAGTCACTATCTCTTCAGACAATACCGAAGATGAAAGCACCATCACACCAAGCAAAATGTTATCCTTTTACGAAGATGGCTACACCTATGATATGGATATTGTTCAAAATGTAAAAGGCAGAAAAATTCAGTATGTAAAGCTCAATCCTATTGACACCAACGCGGAAATAAAGCATATTTTATTGGGCATTGATGCCACTACAAAACATATTTATAATCTGATTGAAGTCGGTAAAAACGGAACGAGAACTACCTTAACTGTTAATTCTTTTAAAACCGATGAACCCATCTCGAAAAGCTTATTTACATTTGACCAAAGTAAGTACGGGGATTACTTTATCAACAAAATTGATTAAGATTTAATGAAAATATTAGATAGGTACATACTTATCACCTTCTTAAAGACGTTTTTTAGCGTCTTTATTATATTCATGTTCATCTTTGTTTTACAAGGCTTTTGGCTCTACATCGCTGAACTGGCAGGTAAAGACTTAGATATTACTGTAACCGCAAAATTTATTTTGTACTACATGCCAAAGCTTATTCCTTTGGTGGTTCCCTTAACTATCCTCTTATCATCCATCATGGTTTTTGGCAACTTTGCTGAAAACTACGAGTTTGCCGCTATGAAATCTACAGGGATTTCACTGCAGCGCGCCATGCGAAGTTTAAGCATATTTATTGTAGCCCTTGGTATTTCTACCTTCTTTTTTGCTAATAATGTGATTCCTTGGGGAGAGTATAATTTTTATAACCTACGTCGAAATATTGCCAAAGTAAAACCAGCTTTAGCTATAGCTGAAGGTCAGTTTAACGAAATAGGAAATATAAATATTAAGGTCAATAAAAAAACTGGAGACCGCGGTCAATTTCTCGAAGGTGTTGTAATCCACGAAAAAAGCAACGCACGCTCTGGAAATTACAAAGTTATCATCTCTGAAAAAGGCGAATTAAAAAGTAGTCCAGATACTAACGTGCTACAATTAGAACTGAGTAACGGTAACTATTACGAAGAAATTGTTGATAAGGATACTCGTAAAAATATCAATAAACCACACGCTAAAAGTTATTTTGAAACCTACACCTTTAATGTTGATTTAGAGATATTAAACACAGAAGATCTTGACGAAAAAAACTTCTCAAGTCGGCACAATATGCTTAACATCAATCAATTAAACTATACCATAGATAGTTTAAACGTTCAAAAACAAAAGGATTACAAAGACTTATCAAAAACGCTTTACAACAGAACAACTTATACGGCGCTCAATTTCAATGTTGAGACTTCAAACAAAGACTCCATTTACAACGGAGACGTTTTAGACTTATTTAATCTTACACAGAAAATTCAAATTATAAATCTAGCGATTAACGCTTCAAATAGCACACAACAAATTGTTGATTCTAACAGAAAATCCTTAGACTCTAAAGATATTTGGTTAAATAAACATGTGATTGCCTTACACGATAAATTTGTATTAGCCTTTGCTTGTATTATTCTCTTTTTTGTTGGCGCACCATTGGGAGCTTTAATACGAAAAGGCGGACTCGGTTTACCTATGGTCATTGCTATTGTCTTGTTTTTAACTTATCATTTCTTTGGTATTTTCGCAAAGAATAGTGCCGAAAAAGGTAGTTTTAGTCCCATTATTGGATCGTGGTTATCTACAGCAGTGATGTTGCCTTTAAGTATTTATTTAACCACCAGAGCCACCAATGATAAGGGGGTGTTTCAATTTGACGCCATTACGGTTCCCTTAAAAAAACTATTTACAAAAAAGGATGCGCTTCAGCTTTCAGAAAGTGAAACCAAAGCTTACAATTATTACAAAAAATATTCTGTTGAAGAGCTCGTTGCAATCATTCAGAAACAAGATGAATTCGATTTAGATAAAAAGCCAAAACAGATTGCCCTTCGTATTTTATTGAATAGAAATTGTCCACTCGAGGATTTAAAAACCGCTGGTTTAGAAGTTTCGGACCAGCTTATAAACGCTAAATCTAAATTAAAAACATATAGAAGATATTCTAAAATAGCACTCTATAGTTTTGGCATAGGAATCTTATTATATGTATTGCACCTGGTGTTGAAAAATAATAAATTACCCAATGTTGCAGAGCTGTCTTTAAAACTTAGCATCATTGCCGCTGTTAGTTTTTTGATTTTTATGATATTGGATGCTGTGATGTATTCTAAATTTTACAAAACGATTAGCATGAAAAATAAAAATGTACATCCAGTTATTCATGCATTAACGCTTCCCATTTATCCACTAAAATATATCGTCTTAAGAAATAGAGTAACGCAAGACTTCTACGAGACTTGTCTTCAATATATAAAATAAGCTTACCTTTGCAGCATTAAATAAAGAGCATGGCAACCAAAACGAGCAATACCCGCATACAACTCAATACCATAGAAGAAGCCATTGAAGATATTCGTCAGGGCAAAGTAATTATTGTTGTCGATGATGAAAATCGTGAAAATGAAGGCGACTTCTTAGCGGCAGCAGAAAAAGTAACGCCTGCGATGATTAATTTTATGGCGACTCACGGCAGGGGCTTGATTTGCGCACCACTTACCGAACACCGTTGCGAAGAATTAGATCTGACTAGGATGGTAAGAAATAACACAGATCCTATGGAAACAGCCTTTACTATTTCGGTAGATTTAAGAGGTAATGGCGTCACTACTGGGATTTCGGCAGGTGATAGAGCAAAAACAATTAAGGCATTGGTTAATCGAGACACTAAAGCCTTTGAATTGGGAAGACCTGGTCATATTTTTCCTTTAGTAGCAAAAGAAGGCGGTGTTTTAAGACGTACAGGCCACACAGAGGCCGCTATAGATTTTGCGCGATTAGCAGGTTTTGAACCCGCTGGTGTTATCGTGGAAATTATGAATGAAGATGGCACCATGGCACGTTTACCTCAATTGAGAACCGTCGCTAGAAAATTTGATTTAAAAATTGTGTCTATTGAAGATTTAGTGGCGTACCGAATGGAACACGATTCCTTGATTGAGAAGAAAGAAGACTTCAATATTGAAACCCGTTTTGGCAAATTTAGATTAAGAGCCTATCAACAAACCACCAATGACCAAGTGCATATTGCACTCACAAAAGGCCACTGGGCAACGGATGAGCCTGTTTTAACGAGGGTAAATTCCTCTTTAGTTAATAATGATATCTTAGGAACCTTAACCAACAATGCCGATAAACAGTTAGACGATATGTTTAACCTCATTAACACCAATGGTAAAGGGGCTATTATATTTATAAACCAGCAGGCTGAATCTATGAACCTCCTATCACGACTCTCAATCCTCAAAGAAAGTCAAGTAGAAGGTCAGTTAATTAAAGCTCCTAGCACCGGAATGGATTCTAAAGACTTCGGAATTGGTGCACAAATCTTACACGATCTTAAAGTTAGCAAACTGCGCCTAATTTCTAATAGCCTACAAACCAAACGTGTGGGTATGATTGGCTATGGTTTAGAAATCGTAGAGTACGTTAACTATTAGTTTAGCAAAACTTTTTTAACTGCTACAGCATTTCCTGAATAGAGTTTTAATATATAAATTCCTGAATTAAAACCTGCTATAGGAATAACTTTAGGTGTTTGGTATTGCTCTAAAACAAGTTGCCCCATTGTATTGTAAAGTTCAACCTTGTCTATGGATTCTTGTGTTTTTATGTGTAAAGCATCGGTTGCGGGATTAGGATACACGCTAAATTTCTGAGCAAAGGCGTCATCAAGGCTCAACCCCGAGTTTTGATAGACTCTAACGTAATCAATCACCATATTACTTTGCACAAAGTTAGGATCTATTGCACCAGCATTACCTCCCATGGCAATGTTGAGTAACAAATACTGATCCTCATCAAAAGGCCAGGTGCTATCATTTTTTTCAGCAGGATTATAGGTATAAAACCCTACTCCATCAATTAAAAAGGTAATTTGATCTGGCGACCAATTAACCGAATACACATGAAAGTCGTTTGCCACGTCGTTTAAAACATAAGACTGATAATTCATGGTATTACCAAAACAACCTGCGCAAGGCGTATGCAGCGCACTACTCACATGATTGACAGGACCTAAACCATGTTCCATAATATCTATTTCA
>CAYMDB010000034.1:0-14755 GCA_964388865.1 uncultured Flavobacteriaceae bacterium | reverse complement strand
AAACCACTCCCTTTGATTACATAAACGGCTATACGAGCGCCATTGTTCAATTTGCTAAATATTTGAAGCAGCAAGATCTGGTTTTAACGTCCGTTTGTCCAACTCTGAAAGTTTGTATTGTTACTTCGGAAATGTTGTTTGAAGATGACAAGACTTTAATGGAAACTCAGTTTGGAGTACCCGTGGTCAATGAATATGGGGCTTCTGAATTAGATTTAATCGCCTTTCAAAATCGTAATGACGAATGGCAAATCAATAGCGAAACACTCTTTGTTGAAGTTTTAGACGAAAATAATCGGGTGCTACCCAATGGTGAAGAAGGCAGAATAGTGATTACCTCACTTTACAATAAAGCCCATCCTTTTATTCGGTATGATATTGGCGACCTTGGTGTTTTATCTAAAAGCGGTAATTTTAGAACACCCATTTTAGAACAGCTCACCGGACGAACCAATGACATTGCCATTCTACCAAGTGGTAAAAAAGCAGCCGGATTAACCTTTTATTACATTACTAAAAGCGTGATTGAAAATGATGGCAATGTATCTGAATTTGTAATTGAGCAGGAGGCTTTAGATCAATTTACAGTGCTTTACGTGAGCAAAAAAGAACTCACAGAATCTCAAAAATTATTCATTTCTAAAGAAATGAAGCGGTATTTAGAACCCGGAATTATCATTACTTTTAAACGCGTAAATGTATTAAAACGTTCAAAATCTGGTAAATTGAAGCAGTTTATTTCTAATTTAGCTTCTTAATTAAACGCTTTTTAATTATTAAATGTTCAAACAAGAACCTTAACAAGTAGACCGTAGACTTTATATAAGGTAATCCCAAACCTTTGTTATAGACCTTAAAATTATGTTTAATGAGGTTAATTTTGTTTGAAGATAATGACCCATCTGTTATTCTGTAATACGCTATTGTCTCAGCAATTCCGACAGCTGGTTTTTCACTGCGTCTCAAAGCTTCTAGCCACAACAACCAATCTTGACGCTTTTTTAAATCTTTTGTGAAAATTTTACCTAATTTTTTACAATTATAAATCCCCGTTAAATTACCAATATAATTGGCCTTGAGTAACTTTTTATAAGAGAGGATTTTTAAAGCTTGTACTTTTATGTTTAGTGGATTACTCATTGCATCGATCCATTCATAACTCCCAAAGCACACGTCGGCTCGACTCGTGTTTAACAAATTGAGTTGTACCTCTAATTTGTCTTTAGCCCATAGATCATCGGCATCTAAAAATGCAATAAAGTCACCTTTCGCCATTTTAGTACCTAAATTTCTAGCTTCGGCCGCACCTTTATTATTTGAGTGCTCATAATACTTAATTCTTGTATCTAATTTTAAAAGGTGCGCTACAACCTTTTGGGTATAATCTTCAGAACAATCGTCAATTAGAATGAGTTCCCAATTAGGATAAGTTTGGGAAATTACACTTTGGATGGTCTCATTTATAACAGCCGCATTGTTATACATTGGTGTTACTATAGAAACGAGTGGTCGCATGTATTAATTAATAAGCCTTATCATCACCTTTTACAGCATTGATAAATGTTTGGAGGATAATCTTTATATCTAGTAATAAGGACCAGTTTTCAATATAAAAGATATCGTATTTAACTCTACCTATAATATCTTTTTCTGTTTCTACTTCTCCTCTAAATCCACTTATTTGTGCTAAACCTGTAATTCCTGGTTTTACAAAATGTCTTACCATAAATTTATCGATTCGTTTGGC
Organism: uncultured Flavobacteriaceae bacterium; assembly: GCA_964388865.1. Taxonomy (GTDB): domain Bacteria; phylum Bacteroidota; class Bacteroidia; order Flavobacteriales; family Flavobacteriaceae; genus Winogradskyella. The sequence continues at coordinate 13,008 of CAYMDB010000034.1, read as the reverse complement.
ATACATATGCGTATGACTTACCATATGTGGTCTTGGACCCACAACAGACATATCTCCAAAGAGCACATTAAAAAACTGAGGGAGTTCATCAATACTTGTTTTTCTAATAAATTTCCCCACTTTAGTAATGCGTTGATCACCACGCGTTACCTGATGCAAATGCGCGGTTTTATTTGGTGTCATAGATCGAAACTTATAACAATTAAACTCTTTGTAATTAAAACCATTTCGGGACTGCTTAAAAAATACGGGGCCTTTAGACTCTAATTTTATTAAAAACCCAATTATAGGAGTTAGCCAGGATAAAATAAAAACAATTACCATACTAGAAAAGACAATATCAAAACCGCGTTTTATGATGGTATTCACAGAATCTTCTAATGGAATCGTTCTTAAGGTTAAAATAGGTATATAATCATAGTATTCGTAACGCAATTTTTTTGAGTAAATCTCCTTACTATCTGGTATAAATTTTAATATTTTCAGATTGTTATCAGCAAAATTTACTAAGTCCGTAATTTGTGCATTCGTCAGTTCTGAAATTGAACAATAAATTTCGTCAATGCCCTCGGAACGTATATAATTGAAACATTCTGTTAATGATTCTTGCCTGCTCTTAAAGTTGAATGTTTTTTTGTGGAGATACCCGTATTCAGGCTTTTTGTTAAAAAAGTTTTCTAGTGCTATGGTTTTTTTATTAACCCCTAGAATTACGGTTGTTCTAAAATTTCCGCCAAAAGAAACCCTATATTTTTGAAGTAGATAATAAATGGTAAACTTTAAGACTGTAATTAGTAGAAAACAAAAAAGTGCGTATTTTACTATAACTTTTGGATAGATATCAAGATCGTAATACAGGCCTGAAAATGCAAAAACCAATAATAAAAATAAAATAAATTGCTTTACTATTAGCGATAGAATATTTATAGGCCTCGTGTATCTATAAACCTCATAAAATTGAGAATAGACCGATAACAATAGCCAACTTATAGAAATAACCGTAAAAAAGACAATTGGATCCTTTCCTTTGAATAGATAAAAACCTGCAATTCCATTAATAATTGTTAAGTCAATTATATAAGAAATAGGCCTTAAATATCCTGAATATCTTCCGTGTTTAAATAAACTCAATTCTATAAATTTTCTTGACGTTAGGGCATCTTACATGCAAACTTAAACTAAAGATGCAATTAAGACTAGTAACTAATAAAATTAAGACAAAAATTTGGTATTAACAACGGTAAATAACTTCTCATATTCTAATTTCAAAAAGAATGAATCGACTTTAAACTGTAAAAATATAAGATTAATTTGTCTAAATAAATTTTTTAAATATCGTTGAGCTTTTCCAACATGCTGGAGAGTATTTTCTCTTTCGAAAAATTTTCTAAGACATAATTTCTGGCTTTTGCTCCATGGTCTTTAACGCTGTATTCGTCCGAATTTAGCGTTTCTAGCCCCCTTAATACAGCTTCTGAATATTCAGTGAAGTACATCCCAGCACCAGATATTTCTACTATAGATTTAAATTCAGAGCCTTCATTTCCAATAATTATAGACGGTTTTCCACTCGCCATCATACCTAAAACTTTTGAAGGCATAACTGTATCTATAACCTCTGGTTTTTGAAATAAGATATGAACATCTGCACTACATAATAAGTCAGACAACTCCTCAAAGGGAACAGGTGGATAATAATTTACATTAGATAGATACTTAACTTTATTACAAATCGACTCCTTTTTGGCTCCATCGCCAACTACAACAATTTCATATTTGCTTTGGTTAAGGTCCTTACAAAATTTAAAAAACGCTTCCCAATCTTGTTTATCCCCCATATTACCCGAGTAGAGTATTTTTATTTTATCTGATTTTAAATAAGGGTGCGTTTTGGATTTTGCAGGATTAATACTAACGTCATCAATCCAGTTTGGAAAAAAATACGTTTCAGAATTAGTTTTTTCTGAGAGTCTGCTCAACATACTATGGCTAATAGTACTTGTGAGATTTGCTTTGGAGAGCAGCCACTTTTCTAGGGTAAATAATAAAGAAAATAAACTGTTTTTACTTTTTCCTACCCCTGCTTGTAAAGCAATATCAAATTCAAAATCTTGGATGTGTACCCATAATTTTGCTTTAAATCTTTTCTTTTGAATGTACCCTAAAAAAACAGAAGAAGTAAAAGGCACCACAGAAATTACCAAGTCACATTTTTTAATTTTAAAAAGATTAAAAAAAGATCCGATAGTAAAATCTATGAGATGTAATATTCGTTTTAAAAAGGTTGGATTTTTAGGTACAAACTGTTTATACCTTAAGATGGTAGTGCCGTTTCGGTCTTCTTTTAGAAAAGTTTTTTTTTGTTTATACGCTTCAGCAATTTCCCATTTAGGGTAGTAAGGAAAGGCTGTTACTACAGTGACGTTATAACCTGCTTTTTTTAAAGCATCTACCCATTGTGTAGAGTATAATCCTATAGCAGTATCTTCAGGGGCATAATTAACACTTATAAAGGTAATATCTTTAATTTTCACAGGCTAAATTCTATCTTTAAATGGTTTTGCCGGATTACCTTTGCACACCTTATTAGCTGGTAAATTTTTAAAAACACTACTGCGCGCGCCAACAACGGTGAAGTCTCCTATGGTTACATTTGGAGCCACATAAACATCTGTTGCTAACCAACATTTGTCACCAATTCGTACTTTTTTTGCGTAAATATTAAAATTATCAGAGTTATAATCATGAGAACCTGTGCAGATATAGCTTCTCTGTGATATTACGGAGTTCACACCTATTTCTATTTCACCAAGCGAGTAAAGTACAACCTCATCACCAATCCAACTAAAATCACCAATTGAAATTTTCCATGGATAAGTAATCTGAGCTGAGGACCTTATAATAACACCTTTACCAATTTTTGCACCAAATAACCGTAATAAAAACCGTCTCCAACCATAAAATATTTGTGGTGACGATTTAAAAAAAACCGCTTGTACAATCCACCAAAATTGAACAGTCAATTTAGATTTTCCTCTAAAGCCTGCAGGTGTTTTGTATTTGTAAAGGTTTTGATAATTACGCATTAATTAATTCCTTTTTGTGAGGTAAGAATAAAAATAGATTAAAAAATAAAGCTGTTATTATTATTCCGTTTTGCCGTTCTAACAGGCTTTCGAATATAAAACAAAATACAATGTATATAAAAACACATAAACCAGGTTGACTCTTTTTAATTTCGTGGAAGATATACATTAATACGCTTAAAAAAAATAGCAACCCAAGGTATCCCGAGATTAATGCTATTTGTAAAAATTGATTATGCGCGTTATACCGCAGTATTAAGGTTAATTCTCTGTATCCATTCTCTATTAAACGAGCGTCAATTAAATTTTGAACGCTCCCCAAACCATAGCCAAAGATGGGAGAGTCAAACGAGAGGCTTAAAGAGGTGCGCCATAGTATACTTCTAATTCCCGTTGAGGTTTCTGTATTATATGCTAGTTGGTTAATTTTTAAAATTTCTTCAAACCTTATTAAGAGAAAATTATTAAACAAGAAAGAGACACCAATAAGAATTATGAAACCCGCAAAAGTATAAGCTAGAAATGTTTTACTTAATATTTTTTTAGAATTTGAAATTATCATAAAAATCCCTACTATAACAAGCCCTAATATATTTCCTTTTCGGGATAAAAAAAGCAATGTAAATACAATCGTTACGAACAGAAATATATTGAATACTGACTTTTTGTTTTTAAAAAGAATTAAAATAAGTGCAATGCCTAAGTAAAGAGAAATATAAATGGGGTGGTCTCCATATCCCCAAAACTGAGTAGATAAATAGGAATATATGACGTAAATATCTGTTGAACTCAAAGTTTCAATATAAATCAAAATAATAAAACAAAACAAGCCACAAGAGATAATGTAGACCTGCACAAAAGCGTCTGTCAACTTCTTATAAAGAACCTCTGGCACCATCGCAAAACCAATGGGTAAAACTAAAAAAGGAGACAAGCGAATTAACAGCTTAATTGCTCGATCAAAATTTGTAGTATAAAGTGCACTTACTATAAATATTAAATATAAAGAAGTACTTATTAGAACTTTTTTCCAATTTACTTTTGGCTTATTATGCGTTAATAGGTTTAAGACCCCAACAAGCAATAACGGGACAAGTAAAAATGGTTTAACAATGAGCGGCACCAACGGAAATATGCCTAATATAGAAAAGGCAATTAAATAGTACGTCTCTAATTTATTTTTTGGCATTCTATTATTTAATAAAAACTACCGTTGAGCATCTGTTAATAGCTTGTTTTAATACTGCGTTTTATAATTGAGTTATACTTGTTTTAATATTTTAAGAATCCCGATAATAAAAGCATCTTCCGTATATAACTTTTGAGCCTCTTTCATATTGTAAATACCGGTTTCCTTAATCCAAAATAAATTGTTTGACAAGTATTGTAGCTGGTTATAGACGCTTGAAGTCTTTCTTTTTGTGACAAATACCCCGTTTTTTTCTGAACAAATATCCGGAATACCAGCATGTCTAGTGGTTAATATCGCGTTTCCAAAACCCATTGCTTCTATAATAGAAATAGGTTGTCCCTCCATACTGTAATATGTGGGCAAGCAAAATACGTTTCCCCAGCTAAGCAGTTTGGTTTTGGATTCGTTTTGTACAACACCGAGGTAATCAAGATTTCTTATCGTCTTCATTCTTTCTAATATATCTTGTCCATCCTTGGGAATATGACCAGCAATTTTAGCTTTAAAGGGTATGTTGTTTTTGTTTAATTTCTCAAGAGCTTCAAGCAATTCAATAATTCCCTTTTCTTTCATCAGATTACTTAAATAAATTATTCTAAGTTGGTCATGTCTCTTTTGATCTAAAATTTGGTCTTGAGGTATAATTAAAGCATCTTGAATAAAGTTATGTTGTACAAAAATTTTATCCTCTGGTAGAAACCCTTCTAAGAGATTCCTTAGTGACTTAGACAGCACTATGCCGCCGCTATACCTAGACAATACAAACTTACAAAGCATCTTCTTAAAAGCGCTCATATTCTCGTAAGATTGTCTTAAGAACCCCCCTTTTACATGAACCACAATTTTTTTTCTTAAAAGCCTAGAGAGCAATACAAATGGCGCATATTTAACAATTCCGAAAAAAGTTTGCCCAGTAGTGCAATACATTATATCTGCGTTAAAAACCTTGTAAAGGCTTAAGTAACTTTTAACAAAAGAAAGTTTACGAATATCCCATGCGCCAACTTCCGCATCAATTTTTTCACCCCCTGCAGTATTAACGATACTTGCTTGATAGCCTTTTTTTATCAATCCGTTTTTCAATACTAAATTAGATAAACTCACCCCAAAGAGAGGTGGAGGAAAAGGTCCTAAAATGAGTATTCTCATACTTTAATTTTAATTTTAGAAAATAGATTTTGCAAATAAATAAAAATCATGGCGTAATATAGAAAACGAACGCTAGACCTTAAATTATATTCAAAACTATAAGGAATAAATGCAGAGGTAAGCAAAAACAAGAAAAAACCAATAACTATTTTTTTATTTAAAAATAACTTCTGTATAACTCGCTCTGAATAGGAAAAAAATATGCCCACAAAAAAATAAAAGAAAAACGCTATAGTGGGATAAGAAAAAATCTCACCTATGGCCGTATAGGGTGCATAGTGATTTATTCTTAATTTTTTATAGATTTTATACCAATCTGTAAGAAAACCAGGTGAAGGATTTAAACTTGTAAACAAATAGTCGTAACTAAAAGGGTATTTAATCAAAGTTCTAAAGGTTGCGAAAACACCGAAGACTAAGGTATAATAAATATTAAAAAACGTATTTTTTATAATTTCTGATGAATCCGAAAAAGGCAAATATAAATAAGGCCCTAAACCATGAGTTTTGTTAAATCTCAAGGAAAGATTATACCCAAAAAATAAAATAAAAAAGGGCACCCCAAATAAGGCGTAATAAAATTTTTGCTTTCGATTAAAATAAAGAATAAAAATTACAAAAAAATAAACAATCAGGTAAAGGGTTGCCATTCTAGATCCAAAGCCAATACAGAGCACCGTTACAAAAAATGCGATTATTCGAGAAAAATCTTTCTTTTCTTTAAATAATAAGGCTCCTAAAAAAATAAGGATGAGTAAGGAGTATTCTAAAAGCATCAACCCAAGTTTATTGTAGTCTACAGTATACCCGTCTCTTATAAAAATTTCTTTTCCATATAAAATCCAAACTAAAAAGATATCTAGAATAATAATTAGCGACGCCGTATTGGCGAGGTAATTTGTGTTTAAGGGAGGAAGCTTAATTTTTATATTCAACCTAAAATCCTTGTTTTTTTTGATCTTAAACACGTATTTATAAAAAAGTACGCCAATAGAAAAATATATTAACATTCTAACAAAGACCATTATAGACACCCAAAACTCAGCGTCGGTAATTCTATCCAAATTAGCAATATTAAACTTCCAAGAATAAGGCATCCAATAATGATAAGCCACAGAAAACAAAATGGATGATAAAAAAAATAGATAAAAAAGAACTAACGGTGAAAATAAACTAAACTTGGTTCTTCTTTGGACTAGGTAAAGACATATTATGAGAAAGAACCAAATCATAAAAAAGAGGTTTTTATACTCAGTTTAGATTTTACGATATAAGAGGCGATAGCCTGAAAAAGAAAATTTCCTAAGGCAAAACCAACGGCCATGCCAAGCGCACCAAAATTAAACGCTAAAATCACACCTAATCCTAAAGCAAAAAATATAATAATAAAATAGTATGTAACATAATGCTTTATCAGACCACACATTTCAAGAACATTATCGGCTTGTCCAAAAAAAGTCGACATGGTATAACCCAAGGATAATGTCAGCAAAATAGGATATGAATCCCTAAATTCAGCACCGAACAAACCCAACAAAAATTTGCCAAAAAACACAATAAATACAAAAATGCTTACACTAACAACAAAACCTACTCGTGTCGATTTTCTTATATCGATTTTAAGTTTTTCCAACTCTAAGGTATGTCTTGCAAAAACAGAGGCATATGTTGATTTTAATGCCTCTGTAACAATCATAATGAGCATAGCTATTTTAAGACAGACATCATATTGAGCGACTTCGGCAGGATTGCTTATTAAGGACAATAAAAACCGATCTCCCCAAAGAAAAAACACAGTAATATAAGATTTTAATAGTAATCCGTTATTGTAGGTGGAAAAACTGTCGGGTATTTTAGAACTCTCAACATCTTTAGATATGACGAAGGATCTATGCGTCCAGAACAGCGAAATAACCACGAGCACTACAATGGAAATAAGGTGTGCAAAATAGATTGAATTGGGATTTTTATAAGCCACCAAATAATATAAGATGATAAAAGCAACAAGGCTTATTAAAATTCTGCCCGCTATGTTTAAAAAAGCAAATTGTAGAATTTTAGACACACCTCTCAACTTGCCTGAATTTAGTAATACCTTGACATAAAATGGCACAGATAAAATGAATAAAACAATCGATAAATTCAACCCATCTATCCTATTAGTTAGGTAAAGCAGAATAAGTATACTAATAGAAATAGCAATAGATAGGAAAATAACCTTTCGCTCTACTAAACCAATCCATTTTGGAATAATTTTAGATTTGAGCTCAGAAAAAATTTTTACAAAATGAACATCAACACCAACCTTTAAAAAAACACTTAAAAGCATAAAAATTGATAGTCCATATACGTAGATTCCATAATCTTCCTTTGAAAAAAGCCGGATTACCAAAATAGAAAAAACATAATTTGATATAACAGATATCCCTCTAATTAAGATGTATAAAAACGATTTTTGTTGATTTTTATCTTTAAGTAGGTTAGATATCGATACCAAGCGATTATGTTTTAATAATGCCATTAAGATCTTGTTTTTTTCATTACAACTAAAGAGTGAGTTTGAATACCGTGACTATTAGTTTTGAAAATACCTTAAAAAATTTTGATTTTCCTCCCTTAAACCTTGATATAGATTGTAAATTTCGTACAAATTAAAAAATGGGACGCTTAGGATAAGTTTATCAAATAGATGCGTTTGATTTTTATAATTTACTTTTTTCATTTCAGTTACTTTTTTCATTTTTTTAGTCTTACGACTAATTTTTACACCTTTGGATTGATGATATTTAACAACAGTTATCTTTAGATACTTTGTTCTATTGCCAAAATTTAATCTTGCACATTATTATAAGCTTCAAGCATATTAGAAACACCGCTTTGCCAAGATCCGAGTTCTCGATAAATTTTTTCACTTTTTTCTAGATGTAAGACACTGTATTTAGGTCGCTTAGCTAGGGTTTTAAACGTGTCTGTTGCTGAGATATTGTTTATTCTTTTGGGATTGAATTGTTTCACAATTTCTTTGGCAAACCCAAACCAAGTTGTACTTCCATTTGCTGAAAAATTGTAAATACCAAAAGGTACCGTGTCAACATCTATAATGTGTAAAATAAATGCGGCTAAATCTAAACAACTTGTTGGTGTGCCCTGTTCTTCTGTTGTTATGTTTAGCGCATCATCATTTTCAATTTTACTAATTATAGTTTTAAGAAAGTTCTTTCCAAATATAGAATACAACCAAGACGTTCTAATAATGTAGTGCGACTCAAGTGCTTCTTGCACATGGCGCTCACCGGAGAGTTTAGATTTACCATACTGGTTAATCGGATTTGTTTTATCGGTGGTTTTATAAGGTTCCCTTTTTGTTCCATCAAAAACATAGTCAGTTGAAACATGTATTAACTTAACGCCATTAGATTTGCAAGCCTCTGCAATATTTTTTGCCCCTTCTGCATTTATTAGAAAAGCATCTTCAATGTTTTTCTCGGCACCTTCAACATTAGTATAAGCAGCACAATTAATACAATAATCTAGTTTTAAATGACTAAATTTTTCTTGTAAATTTTGCGTGTTAGTGATATCAAGTTCTTCTCTTGACAAAAAAATAAATATCTTATCGTCTTCTTTCGCTATAAATTTTATGGTAGTGCCTAATTGCCCATTAGCACCGAGTACAGCAATTCTTTTCATGATAAGAATTCTTTTAGGGTTGGCAAAATTAGATCTTTATCAGATATGATAAGTTGTGCTTCAGGCAATTTCCAGTCGATACCTAATTCCTCATCGTTAAAAAGGATTCCAGACTCTGAAGCTTTATTATAAAAATTATCGCATTTGTAACTAAAAATTGTGTGGTCTTCTAACACCACAAAACCGTGTGCAAATCCTTTAGGCACAAATAATTGTGTTTTGTTGGCTTCTGAAAGTTCTAAGGCAAAACTCTCTTTAAAGGTATTAGACTCTGGTCTTAAATCAACAACAACATCTAAAACCTTCCCTTTAATAACTCTAATCAATTTTGCTTGAGCGTGCGCCCCAACTTGAAAATGAAGCCCTCTAAGAACGCCTTTTGAGGATTGTGACTCGTTGTCTTGTACAAAATTTATATGCAATCCGGTAGCATTTTGAAATGCTTTTTGATTGTAACTTTCTATAAAATAACCTCTTTTATCCTTAAAAATTTGAGGCTGAATAATAAAGCATCCTTTTAGTTTTGTTTCTTTTACCATCATATTTATTCAGCTAATAGACTTAATAAATGCTTACCATACCCACTTTTTGTTAATAAACTTACCACTTTTTTAAATTGTGCCTTATCTATATAGCCCATTCTGTATGCAGCTTCTTCTATGGCACCTATTTTTAAGCCTTGACGCTCCTCTATAACTTGTACAAATTGTGACGCTTGCATTAAAGACTTAAAAGTGCCAGTATCTAGCCAAGCTGTGCCTTTATCTAAGACACTAACTTTTAGTTTTCCTTGGCTTAAATAGGTTTTGTTTACATCTGTAATTTCTAGCTCACCACGCTCACTTGGTTTTATGTTTTTTGCAATTTCTACTACTGAATTATCATAAAAATAGATTCCAGGCACTGCATAGTTAGATTTTGGTTTTTTAGGCTTCTCTTCAATAGAAACAGCAACGCCATTCTCGTCAAAAGCAACCACACCATAGCGTTCGGGATCATGAACATGATAAGCGTAAATTATACCTCCGTCAGGATCATTATTTTGTTGCAATAAGTCTGACAAACCAGTACCGTAAAAGATATTATCCCCTAGAATTAAGGCCACCTTATCTTTACCAATAAATGTTTCCCCTATAATAAAGGCTTCGGCAAGTCCATTTGGTGCCTCTTGCACGGCGTATTCAAAATGACAACCATATTGCTTGCCGTTTCCCAATAACTTTTCAAATAAAGGTAAGTCTTGACTTGTAGAAATAATTAAAATTTCTTTTATCCCCGACCACATTAAGGTAGAAACCGGATAATAAATCATGGGTTTATCGTAGATAGGCATCAGTTGTTTACTAACGGCTAAGGTTAGTGGATGTAAACGTGTACCCGATCCACCTGCTAATACAATTCCCTTCATTATTTGTTATATTTAGTTAAGTACCATTGAATAGTTTTAACAATACCTGTTTCAAAATTTTCATTGGCTCTCCAACCTAAATCATTTTCAATTTTTGAAGCATCAATAGCGTATCTAAAATCATGTCCAGGTCTATCCTTTACGAAGGTTATTTGCTCAGAATAAGACTTTTCTTTTGGCCTTAATTCATCCAAAATATCACAAATTTTGTGGGCGATATATAAATTATCTCTTTCGTTTTTGCCGCCAATATTGTAGGTTTCCCCGGCTTTACCTTTTTTAAAGGCTAGGTCTATACCGCTACAGTGATCTTCAACATACAACCAATCTCTTATGTTTTTTCCATCTCCATAAATTGGGATAGCTTCTCCCGTAATTGCTTTTCTAATAATGGTAGGAATCAGTTTTTCGTCGTGTTGTTTAGGCCCGTAATTATTACTGCAATTGGTGGTGACTACATTCATTCCATAGGTGTGAAAATAGCTTCTCACTATAAAATCTGAGGACGCTTTTGAAGCGCTATATGGACTATTTGGTGCGTAGGGGGTGTCTTCAGTAAACAATCCTGTAGCCCCCAAAGTGCCGTACACCTCGTCTGTAGAGATATGATGAAATCTATTGTTTTCGCAACCCTCGTTATGTGCAAAAGGTGCAGACATCCAATGATTTTTTGCGGTATTCAATAAATTAAAGGTTCCGTAAACATTGGTGTTTATAAAGGCATCCGGATTTGTTATAGAGTTATCTACATGAGACTCCGCCGCAAAATGAATAACCCCTGAAAAATTATGTTCATTAAATAGATCATTTACAAGCTTTCCATCGCAAATATCGTCCTTTACAAAGCTGTAATTTTTATGATTTTCTAAACTTTCTAAATTAGATAAATCACCAGCATAAGTGAGTAAATCTAGATTAACAACTTCAAAATTTGGATTGTTTTTTAAAAAATAAAGCATAAAGTTAGATCCTATAAATCCTGCCCCACCTGTAATTAAAATTTTTTTATTCATATGTTTTTATGAATTTAAATACCTTGACAACTAAAAAGAACAAATAGAAAAGGACTAAAGTTAACAAAGGGAAGAAAATAAAATAGCGTTGACCAAGGCTCTTGTCTACGATACCAATTTTATCAAATCCAGACAAAACGTCAAAATAAGTATTTTCTTCTGCGACGGTTTGTTCTAAAATGGTGAGTGTTCGACCGATCTCTTGTTCTTTTTGAAATATCTCGTATTCTTTTGTCTCTGTTTTCTCTTCCTGAAGCGGTAAAGCATTACCAAGACCAAGGGAAAGCTTATTCTTCTCAGACTCGTTTATTTTAACTTTTATATAGGTTTTCTGAATGCTATCTAAACGATCTAATTGCAGTAATAACCGTTCGCGCTCAATGGAGGCCATGGTGTCTCTTACTTCTTTTTGATGCTTAGAAAAATCATTCTCAAAGGTCTTTCTGAATCCTTGATGAAGCTGCATAAAAATGTCCTTTTTATGCGATTTAGCCTTAATGGCAAACAAACGGTGCGACATCAAGTCTCTATTTTTTATAAAATCCCTGTAACTTAATTCATCGACTAATGAAGTATCTATGGCCTTAACATATTCATCATACTCTACAAAAAGGTCGTTCTGAGTTTCAGGCCCAGGCTCTAAATCAAAACTAATTAATTTCTTAGCATCCGTGGTGTCGATTTCAAAAATGTATGCAAGCTCTAAGGCATTTTCGGAACCAATTAAGGCATTAAAGTAATCAATGTTATTGGCTAATTGATACTTTGAATCGAAATGCGGTTTTACAACCATTTGTGAGTAATACACGGGATCTTTTACCTTTTGTAAAACAAAACCTAGTATAAATGCTAAAATTACAGCCGTTACTACCAGTTTAAAATACTTTACAAATGGTTTTAAAGAATAAATAAGAGCTGAAAAAATAGCCTTAAAAATACGCCCTATAAAATTGAATAATTTTTCAAAAAGCTTTGCAATCGCATTAAACAAAGGCCCTAAATCAACCTCTTCTTCCTGAGGTTGTTGTGGTGATTTTTCACTCATGTTTTAAGAATTGAATATTTGTTCTAAAATTTTTTTTGTAATTACATATGTTGGTTTAACACCAGAGGTGCCCAAACCTCCAGAAGCTAAAGTGCCCCCTGTTTCTAGAGGGTTATCGCTAGCGTAATAGGCATATCTAACCTTAACATCTTTATTTATGTTACCTCTTACTCTAGAGGCAGCTTGTATGGCTTTTTGGTAATGCGCTCCTTCCATTTCTAAACCAATCACATTCCACGTTGAATTTTTAAAAAACTTTAAAATCTCTTTATTTTGAAGCGAGGTTCCTAAAACAGTGATCATGGTTCCTTCATAAACCGCAACTCCGCAATCTAATAAATCTGTTTTACTGAGCTCATTTTTAAAAGGATAATTGTCTGCTGTCCCTTCTAATATATGTGCTGAAGGTGTCATAATATCTCCTT
>CAYMDB010000033.1:0-14780 GCA_964388865.1 uncultured Flavobacteriaceae bacterium | reverse complement strand
CATTTAATAAACTTTTGTGGTGGCGGACAGGTAATCGCCTTGAAATCCGCTACTGATCTTATACTTGACAATTGTGGGTAATCTAGAACAAAACAAACCAAAATAAAAGTATGACAATTAAAGAATCAATTTTAAAAAGCCTTGATGATATAAATGGACTAACAACTTACTTGGAAGTTCACGACCATATCATCAAAAATAGCTATTACGATTTTGGAACAGCAAAAACGCCGGCTTCTACAATTTCTGCTCTTCTTGGGGATTTTATTAGGAATGGCGACAGTAGAGTAAAACGAATAAAGCAAGAGAATGGAAGTTACTCTTACTATTTGACCAAAAACGAGCAAGAAATTGGGATAGAAATTCTTTCAGGAACAACGGAAGCGCCTTCAGTGAAACCACTAAAAGTAAAAGCCAAAACATACAACGAGCGAGATTTACATAAACTGTTGAGTAGTTATTTAAAAAATACCAAAATCTATTCAAAAACCATATTTCACGAACAATCAAAATACGGGAAAGACAATAATCAGATTTGGACACACCCAGATATGGTGGGAATTAAATTTCTTAATCTGCAAACGAAAGTCAGCCAAAATTTCTTAAAATCGATAAATCGAGTGGATACGTTTAAATTAAGTTCATACGAGATAAAAAGGGAAATTAACTCTGACTCTGAACTGAAAAAAGCGTATTTCCAAGCGGTTTCAAATTCAAGTTGGGCAAATTATGGTTATCTAGTTGCGTTTGAATTTAGCGACAGTTTATCAGACGAAATGGAAAGGCTAAACCAATCATTCGGTATTGGTATTATAGAACTAAATGCAAATCCATATCAAAGTAAAATTCTTTTTCCTGCGAGCTATCGAGACCTTGATTTTAAAACAATCGACAAACTTTGTAAAATAAATAAAGAATTTGAGCAATTTATCGAACAAACAGACAGACTAATGACCGCTCAAGAAAGATATTACAAATCGACTGAAAAAGAACTGAATGAATTTTGTGACGACTATTTTGAAAGCGACACTGATATAGAAAATTATTGTAAAGAGAAAAATATACCAAATGGAGAATAAACAACAGCCACAACACAAGCCAAAACTTGTCGTAATATTATAAATCAGATACTTTTGTAATGGCTTAAATTAAAAACTTTTAAAAAATAGTAACTAACATAAAACCAAATCAACAACCCATATGCACAAAATAAGCCTTATAGGTTTGAAAGAGATAAATATAGCTATTCAGAAAACGCCCGCATCACAAGACTAGATGAAACCGCAAAAGCAGCGGGCCACTCCCTCGAAGCGGAATACATACCCATCGCACCGGCACCTTTTTTAAAGCGTTGTCCTTGAACCTTATCCCTGAGTTGGGCTAAAGCAATAGACGAAGGGTCGCCCAAATTTTAAAAGAACACCATTTTCAACTAACAATTCCCTAACCTAGTGCTGTAACCAATGCATTTACAGCATGTCCAAACCAAAATTCACCGTCACAGACCTCTTTGGCAACGACACCAAATACAGTAGCTACAAGCTCAAGGGTAAAATAAAGTGTGTTAAATGTTTCGGTAACTTGGGTCTGCGCTAGATTTGACCTAACACACGTTAAGATTTGGCGCTAAGATGTTGCCAACAGACTTAGGCCTTTAAAAATGAGTCAAGAGACCCGAACTTTTTCTATCTTCGCCCTGATGAAAACACTAGACATACGAACGGTACAGGTTGTACAGTATATCAAACCCCTGCGGGAGGGCGGTTCGCTGCCCGCCATTGTGAAGGCCGATGATGGGTTTCAGTATGTGCTAAAATTTAGGGGTGCCGGTCAGGGTACAAAAGCGCTTATTGCTGAATTTATGGGTGGAGAATTGGCGCGTGCCGTCGGATTGAAAGTTCCCGAATTGGTGTTTATGATATTGGACGACTCGTTTAGCAAGACCGAACCCGATGAGGAGATTCAGGATTTGTTGAAGTTCAGCGTAGGACTCAATCTGGGACTGCATTTTTTGTCCAGTGCGATTACCTATGATCCCTTGGTCACCGAAGTGGGTGCCATCACGGCATCGAAAGTGGTGCTCTTAGACAGTCTTATCAGCAATATTGACCGCACAGCCAAGAATACCAACTTGTTGCATTGGAACCGCGAGTTGTGGGTGATCGATCATGGTGCGAGTTTTTATTTTCACCATCAGTGGGAAACTTGGGAAAGTCACCTTACAAGGACCTTTCCGTTGATCAAAGATCATGTGCTCTTATCAAAAGCCACCCAACTCAAGGAGGTAGCCAACGAGCTAAAGACCATATTGACTGATGAGCTCATCACCACCATTATTGACAGCATCCCTGAAGATTGGTTGCGCAATGAGTCGGATACAATGACAACCGATAGGATGCGTGCCAACTATTTAACCTATTTACAAGCGAAACTAGCGCTTATGGAATCTTTAGTAAAAGAAGCAGACGATGCCAAATAAAGTGACTTTTGAATATGCCATCATACGGGTGGTGCCCAAAGTAGAGCGTGAAGAGTTCTTTAACGTGGGAGTCATCTTGTTTTGCAAACGCAAAAAGTTCCTCGATGTGCGCTACCATATTGACCCTAAAAAGTTGGCCGTCTTTTCGAGTGAAGTGGATGTGGATGTATTGAATGATTATTTACACTCCTGGAAATTGATCTGCGAAGGAGCACCCTCTGGAGGTGCCATTGGCAAATTGGAACTGTCAGATCGGTTCCGATGGTTGGCCGCTTGCCGAAGTACGATGATACAAAGTTCAGAAACACACTCGGGGCTCTGTGATGATCCAGAAAAGGAGTTGCAGGGCTTGTTTGAGGGATTTGTTTTATAAAGTACAAGGTAGTAAGAATTAAAGAGGATAGAGGATAGAGGATAGAGGATAGAGGATAGACTGTTCAATCTACAAAACTTAAATTCCAAAATGTGAAGTTGAAGTTGCATCCGATCTACTAAGAACCTAGATCCTACGCTTAGGTCAGTTAAAACACAACTACAATCTCATCCAAATGTCAGCCTGAGCATTACCGAGAGCAAAATATATTTTGATCGAAGGTACCTTACAAAGTAAGTCGAAGGCCTTAGTTAAAACCAAACATGAAGTCTCGTAAATCACTCGCGCTACAAGTCACACATCACAACAAGGACTCTAAAAAAACCACCACATAAACCAAAAATTTCCTAACTTAGTGCTGTAACAAATGTATTTACAGAATGTCCAAACCAAAATTCACCATCACAGACCTCTTTGGCAACAAAATTCCCTTCAACAAACAAAAACCGCTCAACTATGGGTTTCAAGGACCCATCCAAGTGCAAACTACACCCACAAGAACAAGCCTAAGCTTAGAAACCCAAGTAGCCAAGTTGCTTTTGTCTGGACAACCCAAACAGGCCACACATGTTCAATTTACAGCGGCTTGCATTACCGTAGCAAAACATACGTTTAACAACAAAACCAAAAGCTATACACCCAAACATCCCAAACAAAACGCCTTAGGCCAATATACCGTCAGCGAACCCATCCCAATCAGCACCAAAGCAACAGACCTGCAAATGCACCTAGAGCTCCCAATTACAGAGCCATTAGCCAACACCACAGCGCTCATGGTGGCACTAGGCATCACATTTGGAACCCTAGAAAACAAGCAATTCATCGATTTATTAACGGGAAAAGCTATGAATATCGTAAAAATTGTTTAACTTGCTCATTATAAGCGTTTTTACAATATAATAGCCAGGGCTAAAAAACGCTAATTACCTCAAAAAAAGCCAAAATAGGCAAATACTTCAACCGTAGTTCATCCATAGTTCAGCCGTAGTTCACACGTATCTCATGCGGCTTTAAGTCGGGTTAACGCCATGGATATCTCGGGTAAACGCTATTAGTGCTAAATAGCTGTTAGGGAAAATACCGCATCAAGTTAAAGCTAATATGCATACGAGCATTAATTTCAAAACAAACCAATTGCAGTTCATATAAAACACGATGAAATACAATTAAGCAAAAACTTTGTAATATACCACCCAAAAGCGCTATTTCGCAAGTTGTTTTTGTAGTCTTTGTTAAAGAACATGTTTAGGTTAAGGGAGATGTGTGAGGAATTAAACCGCAATTTGCTCAACATAATCACTATCAATATAAAAAACTATGTGTTTTTATATCTGCGATTATGTTGAATACCGCCCAAAAGCGCTATTCCGCAAATTGCTTCTACGTGTTCTATAATTTATATTATGTAAAATAGAAACTTCACACTATTGATTACTATACTTTAATCCCATCATATAACCTTGTTTTAAGTGGTCTACTATCATATCGTTTTGATAAAATACATTTTTAAGTGACCTCTGTTCTTAACAGCAAGTTCTCCGCGATACTCACAGTCAAAATCGTCTTTTATAATGCTATAGGTGTTTTCAGAGATATTGATGCGACCTGGTTGAGAATTGCTTTCCATGCGTGAGGCAATATTTACGGTATCTCCCCAAATATCATAAGCAAATTTTTTGGTACCTACGACGCCAGCTACAACTGGCCCTGTGTTGATACCTATTCTAATATCGAAAGTGGCATCGGTAAGTGTATTACTTTTGGCCTGAGCCACAAAATCATTCATTTCTTTGGCCGCTAAAACCATCTCCTTGGCTTGGTCGACATTGTCAAAGCTTAAGCCACCTACAGCCATATAGGCATCACCGATGGTTTTAATCTTTTCGAGGCCGTATGTCTCCATAATTAAATCGAACTTAGAAAAATAATGGTCTATAGTTTGGACCAATTCTTCTGGTGAAAGGTTTTCAGCATAACTGGTAAAGCCCACAAAGTCTGAAAACAATACCGTAGCAGAAGGAAACTTCTTCGCTTCTACTCTACCCTTATCTTTAAGTTCTTGGGCTGTTTCTCCTGGTAAAATATTAAGCAATAATTTATCGGAACGGTCTTTTTCGTAGGCTATAATTTTATTGGTAGCCTTCACAAATTTATTGCGTTTAAATAAGCCATAGGCTAATAAACCAATGAGAAAAAGGACACCAAGTGTTGCATAAAGAATAATACGCTGCGATTTGCGTTTTTCTAGTGATATGGCTTGCTCTTGAGCTACTTCGAAATCTGTGCGCATATCTGCCGCTTCCTGTACCGATTTGAGGTTGATGACAAGATCACGATATTCGATATGCTCTTTATAAAATTGATACGCAGTTGCAGTATCACCTTTTTTTTCATGGAATTCTGTTAGCTTTAAATTAGCATCACTTATTTGATCTTTGAGACCATATTGTTTAGCTAATTTTAGACTTCTGTGCAAATAAGCCAAAGCTTTAGTGAAATCGTTTTTCCTCGAATATATATCTGACATATAAGTTAGATACACAGAAATTGGGTAATAGTCTTCTTGTTTCTCTAGAATTTCAATAGCCTCATTTATATTTGACTCTGCCAAGGCGTCTTTCCCTTGCTCAGCATAAACCATCCCAATATTACCTTTGTTATAGGCGGTACCTGTCAGATAATTAGCTTTCTTATAAAGAATTCCTGATTCCTGAAAATAATTTAATGCTTTTGTGTAATCTTTGTTATTAAAGGCTTCATCCCCAGCATTTAGCAAGGCATTTGCAAAAGATTCATAATCATCTGTCTTTCTCAATATTTTAATACCCTTATCGTAGTAGATCTCGGCATTATCAGAATTTCCCATTTCAGAGTAAACATCTGCAATCGCAATATTTGCAGCTCCTTGTCCAGAAACATAATTCGCCTTAATGGCAGATTCTACACTTTTAAAATACGCATTTAAGGCGACTTGTAAATTTCCAAGCAATCTGTTTTTATTTGCTTTTTGAAGATAGCCATGAAATAAGTAAATATCATTATCTTCATTGATCGATTCCAAGATAAGTTCTTCGGCATATTCCATAGATAAGTTAAGATTATTAACTTCATTAAAAGTTAAACCTTTCAATAACTCTAATTTTTCAATACCTGCTCGGTCTTCATTTTCATAAAAACTCACTAAACTATCAGCTATCCTCTGATTTTGAGCAAAAGATAAAAAAGTAAGAGAATAAAAGAAGCCTATCATCCAATAATAGGCTTTTCTTTTAGCAAACATAATTACTATTTTGGATTCATTTGAATTTTCGGATCAACAGGATATATAATAGCACCATCGTTGATAGTAAAATTAATCGTATATTTTTTATATCCAGTGAGGTATGCGCCATTAACTTTTGCTTTAAGTACTTTGCGACTCGGTTTATTTGGATTCTCCTGCAAGCCGGGTGGTATTGGCGTTTTCAAAATGTCGTTACCACCTGATACTTTTTTAAAAACTCCGGTAATATTTATGAGATTTGTACCCTGCTTAGGGACACCTTGCCATTCACAAGTTGCACCTTTATTTACGGTAGATACATATGCATCTGGATGACCTGGGTTTTCTGCTGGGTCACTTTGATTGTCAGTAAAAACAACGTAATTATTTACATTGTTAGGATCTGCAATTAACCCCTCTGTATCAACGGTTAAGGTAATTACTGTGTTTCCTGGTTTTCCTCCTCCCATAATTATTGGTTTTAAGTTAAAATTATATATTGATTAATTTCTTATTAGTTTACAATTACTACTAGTTAATGACAAAAATAAATCCTGTATTTTTTAACAGGTCTTAAAATTGATAATATCCTGATCTAAATTTTCAGGCTTTTACCCTAGATTCATATTCAAAATATCGAGAATTCCCCACATTGCCCTCTGGCATATACTTCAATCCAAGAAAACGTAACCAAGACATCTGTTTATCAGTCTCCTTTGATTGCGAATATACCACAAGCGTGCAGCCTCTATAATTATATGATTCCTCCTCTAAAACCTTGCGCATTTCAAAAGTGACTTTTAAGGCTTGCTCATGCTCTTCCATATGCTTACTCGCAACTAAAAAGCAATCTAATTTTGTATCACTAGCCTTAACAGCCATTAGAATAAGTAAGGGTAAATTATTTGGCGTCCTCAAAATTTTGCTATATCCGTCCTTTCGAGATAATTCATACTGTTTCATTAAAGTGTCAAAGGCAGTTTTCTCATTATGAACATTGTAAAGCTTCCACTCATAAGTTGAAAATTTCCATGGATTTTTTAGAATATAGGATAGGTCTTCTTTAGTAATTCCATCTTGGATATTAGACATGCTTTCTTGTATATATGGTTTAAAAAATAAGCCATAATTAATTTAGGTCGTATTTATCAGAAAATACAAACTAGGTAAATTGGGGAAAACATTCGAAGGTAATTGAATGGTAGACAATGGATATATTAAAATTAGGTATTATTCTCTTCATATCCTAACGACTTCTTGTAAAACAATTAATAACTGTTGAGACATCACTTTAAGCATAAAAAAAGCCCATCACAAAATGATGGGCTTCCGTATTCTAGGTTAAGCGTTATATTAGATAACTTTTACGTTTACTGCGTTTAATCCTTTTTTTCCTTCTGTAAGATCGAATTCAACGGTATCGCCTTCACGAATATCGTCGATTAATCCAGACATGTGCACAAAGTGCTCTTGATTTGAACCTTCTTCAGTTATAAAGCCGAAGCCTTTGTCTACGTTGAAGAATTTTACTGTTCCTTGACTCATAATAATATTTAAATTTTAATAATTAATACTAATTAATGTTCAATAATAATGCCACAAATGTGTTGCTGGCTAATTGTCGGGGTTTTTGGTTTACACAAACCCTTCACCGATGAAAATGAATCCTTTAACAATCAAATTTGAAAGCAAGACGACCTGATAATATCTTCGCCTAAGATTCCCTCGTCTGATAAAACCTTATTAATCTACTAAAACAGTATTATTATGGAATCGAACTTCGCTTTATTCAATCAAATTAATAGCTTGAGCTACTGGTTACTAGTTTCAAGTGATTACAGAACTTCAGTATGCTTAGATGCCGAAAAAGATACGTATAGCGTATGTGTAAAACACTTTGGTGTTGAACTTTACTCCAATAGTATTGAGGGTTTCAGTAAGCGTAATCCGCGCTTTTTAGAACACGAATTAGATGCCATGGTCGCTGGTCTGTTGCATTTAAAACAAAACGTGACACAGAAATCGGCTTAAGACCTCAGATTTTTAACGTACTAATTTACGAAGCGCTACCCATTGCTTTAGCATATCGCGAGAGTCTGTTGCCGGATAACCCAATACGGTTTTTCCGGCTGCGACATCGCCCATCACCCCAGAACCCGCACCAACAGTGGCGCCTGAGTGTATGGTGGTGTGATCTTTTATAGAAGCACTACCTCCAATTACCACTCCATCTCCCAAAGTCACCGAGCCTGCGAGTCCGCTACTACCTGCCATAATGCAAGAACGACCAAGTACACAATTGTGGGCAATTTGCACTAGATTGTCAATCTTACAGCCGTCGCCAACAATGGTTGAACTAAATTTGCCGCGATCGACGCAAGAATTGGCTCCGATTTCTACGGCGTTGCCTATGACAACATTTCCGATATGTGGAATTTTAACGAGACCTCTGCCATCATCACTTGGACGATAACCAAAGCCGTCAGCACCAATACTCACATTATTATGAAAAATACAATGGCTTCCAATTACAGAACGTTCTCTAATTATGGTTCCCGACCATATCGTGTTATGATCTCCGATAGTGGTTTGATCTAATATAGTCACATTAGGATAAACAGTCACATAATCACCAATAACCACGTCCTTTCCAATATATGAACCTGCTCCAACTCTACTCCCCTTACCTATTTTGGCAGATTGATCAATCACCGCAGCTGGATGAATATCAGTTTCAAAATGAGGTGCTTCAGGTGTAAAGGCTTCCAGTAATTTCGCCATGGCCAAATCGGCATTTTTAACTTTAATCAACACTCGATTTTCACCCGGCTCAACATCAATCTTATCATTAACTATAGCTAAGCTCGCCTTTGAATCGGCCCAAAGTGCCGCATATTTTCGACTACCAATAAAAGTAGCTTGAGAAGGTTTCGCCTTGTCAATTTGCTCTAAACCTTCAATTTGGTGTGTGGTTTCGCCTATTATTTCCCCATTTAAAAGGGTGTTGATCTCTTGTATACTGAATGCTTTCATTGGTGTATTAACTTTAGTTTTTGATTTATACGTACAAGATACTATAATTCCCATCTTCCGTCTTTCCGAAGGGAAGAAACTTTATCCCATCTTCCGTATTCCTGCAGAGAAGAGACTTTTAGGTAGTATTAGACCCTAGTGTTTCCAATAGGTTAAGCCGTACTTTTTGGAATTTGTTATTTAAATATTGGAATTTTCCAACTTTGCGTCTTAGCGGCTTTGCGAGAAAAAATAAATTTAGAAAATCAGTTCGTTCTCAGAATCTCCTATTTTCCACTTTGGAATTTGTTCTTTCAACTTTGGAATTTTCCGACTTTGCGTCTTAGCGGCTTTGCGAGAAAATAAATAAATCCAGAATATCAATTTGTTCTCAGAATCTTCTATTTTCCACTTTGTAATTTGTTATTTAAACTTTGGAGTTTTTCAACTTTGAGTCTTAGCGGTTTTGCGAGAAAAAGTAAATTTAGAAAATCAGTTTGATCTAAGAATCTCTCATTTCCTTCTTTGGAATTTGTCATTTAGCCTTTGGAATTTAAAACTCACATAGTGATTTCCCGAAAGGTAATCCCCAAAGCCGACTGAATATCAATTACCTTCTGCATTTCACCAGGAATAATCAAAGCAATCGATTGTCCTGTTTTTCCAGCTCGTGCGGTTCTTCCACTTCTGTGGGTGTAATAATCCAAATGATCTGGTAATTGATGATGCAAAACAAAGGCTAAATTGTTCACATCGATACCTCTAGCAGAAACATCCGTTGAAATAAGTACTTGTAAGCTCTCGTTTTTAAAGGCGCGCATCACCTTATCGCGATCCTTTTGTTGCATATCGCCTTCTAGAGCACCAACAGCGAAACCTTCGTTTTGTAGTTGCTGCGTCAGGTTTTTTGTTCCAGCTTTGGTTCTGCAAAAAATGATACCGCGCTCATCTTGGCGCTTATCGAGAATACGCATTATCATGTTTAGCTTATCCTTAATATTGGTATGGATAAAGTGATGTGAAATATTTTCATTGACTAATGCGTTTTTGTTGACTTCGATTTTAACCGCATCAGGCGACATGTAGGTTTTAACAATACGCTTAATTTCTTCTGGCATGGTGGCCGAAAATAACCAAGTGTTACGTTTTTTGGTATTGTACTTTAATATTTTATTTAGGTCTTCCTTAAAGCCCATGCTTAGCATTTCATCGGCTTCGTCTAAAATCAGAAGTTTTACGTTTGAAATATCCACAGCACCGCGTTCTACCAAATCGAGTAAACGACCTGGTGTCGCTACAACAATATGTGTGGTTCTGGTTAAGGATTTAATTTGTTTGTCCATTTTCTCACCACCATAAACGCCTTCAACAAAAATCTTATTATCGACATACTTGGTAAACCTAAAAAGTTGTTTTTGAATTTGTTGCACGAGTTCGCGCGTCGGAGCGATAATCAACCCTTGAACCTCTTCAAGCTTAGGGTCTATAGCATGTAGCATAGGTAAACCAAAAGCTGCCGTTTTACCGGTTCCTGTTTGTGCTAGTCCGATTAAATCGGTTTTAGACTCAAGGAGAATTGGGATAACCGTTTCTTGGATTTCGGTCGGATTGATAATATTGAGCTCTTTAAGAGCTTTTATATAGGCTTTTTGGATGCCTAATTCTGAAAATGTTTTCATAATAAGATATTCTTGCACAAAGGTACTTTGTACATTCTGAAATTTATTGATTTAAGCGTGAAATTAAAATTAATGAATTGTAATAGCACAGTTTCACTCTAATGATAAAAGAAGCTGTTTCCTTTCGTCCTCGAAAAGTTTTAATACCATTATACATAAAAGAGGTTTCGACTACGCTCGACCTGACAGTTACGTTCGTCCTGACAGTTGTTATACTACCAACTAATTGGGCGGTAATCTTTTAAGAATTTTCCTGACCAGTGCTTACCTGTATTAATACCATCAAAAAGTGGATCCATTACACGAGCCGCACCATCTACTATATCTAAAGGAGGTTGAAAATCGTGTAAGTCCTGCTTTCTCTTGGCCAATTCTGCTGGATCCTCATCCGTGACCCAACCCGTATCAACCGCATTCATGTAAATTCCTTCCTTAGCCAAACTACCAGCTGCTGTGTGCGTTAACATGTTTAAAGCTGCTTTGGCCATATTGGTATGAGGATGACGATCTTCCTTAAAAAAGGAATGAAATTTGCCTTCCATGGCAGAAACGTTGATGATATGTTTTTGACCAGTATGGTGTTTTTTCATCACTTCCGACAAACGGTTACACAGTACAAAAGGAGCCACTGAATTTACCAGCTGTACTTCTATCATTTCTGTGGTTTCAATTTCACCTAGTTTTAACCTCCAACTGTTTGTTTTTCGCAAGTCAACTTGCTGCAGGTCGGCATCAAGTTTCCCAACAGGAAATACTTCCTGTGCCACCAAAGTATTATCGAAACTGTAAGGAATTTGAGAAAGTTTTGCCGATGAGCGCAGACCAATGCCGGGTTCAGGACCATGCCAGGTTACAGGCATATTTTTGTTTGAAGAGGCACCCGATGTGAGCTGTTGTAACTCTTGCAAACATTCATTGTGATCTCTTAATAAATCTTGAGCAAACTTAGGAAGTGACGCTATTGGTCGTTCTTCGTTTGGCATAAGATGACTGTAAAAACCAGCGGGTCGTCGCACCGTTTGCGCGGCATTATTAATTAAAATATCGAGCTTGTCGTAACGCTGTTCTATAAAATTACAGAAGATTTCAACACTTGGAATATGCCTTAAATCCAAACCATGAATCTTTAAGCGATGTCCCCATTGAGTGAAATCCTCTTCTTTTGAAAATCGTAAAGCCGAATCTACAGGAAAGCGCGTCGTAGCAATAACGGTGGCTCCTGCTCGTAACAACATCAATGTAATATGATAACCAATTTTTAATCGTGAACCAGTTATGACCGCTACTTGCCCTTTAACATCCGCGGTTTGAAACCGTTTGGCATAATTAAAATCACCACATTCAGTACACATGGTGTCATAAAAGTGATGAAGTTTGGTAAATACGGCTTTACAAACGTAACAGTTGCGCGGTGATTCTAATTCTGACTGTTCTTTATTTTGTAATTCAGCTATTGGTAGGAGTTTTGGGGCCACAAAAACATGGGCTTCTCTTGCGCTGCGAATGCCTGTAACTTTTCGAGCATTTTTATCGCGAGCCGCTTGCTTGCGTTTTGCTGCTTTTTTGGCATCTTTTTTCCGACGTGAAAACTCGTCTCTACTTGGGCGCGATAATTGTCCGGACGCCTTCAACAAAGCCGTACGCTGTGCTTTCGGAATCTCAAAAATCTGATCGGTATCCGCAACAAGACGTTCTAAAATCGAAATGCATTTTTCAATCTCTTTGGAAGAAATGTCGTTATTCGGATTTGAATTATCGCTACTCATTGCATTAGACTAGGCTTCTTGTAATTCTTTTTTAGATTTACGATATAAATACGAATTAAAGATACTGCGTCTAGCAAATCGCATTTGCTTATCAGAATTAATAAACTTAATGAATACGTTCTTAGTTACACCAAAATATTCGTAAGTAGTACCGTCTAAAAAGGTAATTTCTAAGACTTGTCCCTTGTGCTGCATGTCTAAAATACCAGAATCGGTAATCGTTGACGTGTAAGCTTCAAGATTTGCAACTTTAGTTTCGGGAGCTATACTAACTAAAAAATGGTAACCATCAATGATTTGTCGGCTTTTCAATTCCGCTTCTTCTTGATTAACATCACCATGTTGAAATTTATCAGGGTGCCATTCTTTAACAAGGTTTCTATAAGACGTTTTTAGGTCTTTTAAATTGATTGGATCTTCAACAGAAAATAGCTTTTTGTATTCGTTTATGCGTTTCATTACCTGTACTTAAAATTAGTCGGCAAAATTACGCTAAATAATGACACGGAAATCATTTATTTTCATAGCCTTATTTTTTGTCAGTATCTATCTTCGCCAAAGGCTGTATTTGTGGTTTCATGCGCTTGTACAGATCAAATTGTGGTTTGGTTAAGATATTACGCATTTCTAAAATCTCTGCTTTTTGAAGTTTATAAAGCTTATCGAGTTTGTCTTCACCTTTAAAATTTTGATGAATTGTTTCTTCTCTGATGAGGAATTCTTCTATTTATTTGAAAAAACATGTATTATTTTGAATTTTAATACTGAATTAATACTTCAACACAAACAAATCAAATAATTTATTATCAATAATTTAAAAATTAATCTTCTGGTGGATGGCCATGGATTTGCTCAAACACCTCGTCGAAGTTGGAGCGCAGGTATGCATTGAGCTTCTTCATGTAATCATCCTTCAACCATTTTAAAAAATTATAGGTGCTTTTACTGATGCACTTGGCGTAAATTTCGATGCGTTGGTTGATGTCATCTTTTAATAATTTTGCCAAAGCGAGTGCATCATAAACGTCTTCACTGTTTTCTATGCAAATTTTAGCGTGCTGTTCAATAGAACGCTCAAGTACTACTTTTGAAGATTCACCAGCATCAACGGCGTCTTTATAGGTTTGTCTGATATCGAAATAAGTATCTTCAGACTTTGAAAATTCTTCTTGAACTTCTTCAGACAATTCGTGCTTAAAATTCGACTCGATAGCCTCATCACTCTTGATACGGTCGGCATACCAATTAGGTGATTTAAAAATGAGTTGCCAATCTAAATCCGCTCCCCATGGTCCAAATCTATACAAATTATTACCTAAATCTATGATTTTAAATATGGACTTGTTATTCAGTATACGCGATCCACGACCTACCATTTGATAGTATAAGGTTAAAGATTTCGTCGCTCTGTTTAAAATAATGGTATCAATCGTAGGTTCGTCAAAACCTGTGGTTAAAATACTTACTGAGGTTAAAATGGCGTCTGGTGTCTTCTGAAACCACTCTAAAATCTGCTTCCGCTGTTTTTTAGTTGCCGTGTTATCTAGGTGCATAATCGGCAAATCTGCTTCTCTAAAAGCGTAATATACATTGATCGAGGTGTTGATCCCGTTATTAAATATTAAAGTCTTTTTACCAATAGAATGTCTTTTGTAAGCATCCACTAGTTTTTGCAGCATAGCCGGACTAGAATATAAATCTTCCGACGATTTTACGGTATAATCACCGTTAGAACCAACTTCTAAGGTGGTCAATCCCATATCGTAAGCATAGGTTTCGGCACGCGCTAAGAATTCGTTTTCAATTAAATTCTCAATGCTTTCTCCTGTGATGAGTTCGTTGTAGTTGTCTTTCATCGGTAGCTCTTTGTTAGAGCTCAATGGTGTGGCCGTTACACCGAGCACAAAAGAGTTTTCAAAAAACTTAAACAACTTGGTAAAGGAATTGTAATGCGCCTCATCGATAATTACTAATCCAACATCTGAAATATCTAATTTATCGTCATTCAAACGATTGTTTAGGGTTTCTACCATGGCTACAAAGCACGAATAGTTATCCTGATCGTCTAAATTCGCCTTACTATTTACTATTTTATTGGTAACCCCAAAGCTCGTCAACATTTTAGAAGTTTGGTTGCAGAGCTCAATCCTGTGGGTCATTACCAAGACCTTTTTCTTGTGATGCTTTAGGTATTGGCGGACCATTTCAG
>CAYMDB010000032.1:0-14780 GCA_964388865.1 uncultured Flavobacteriaceae bacterium | reverse complement strand
TACTTACATAAGGAAACATTTCGCGACCTTCTGTATTTATTTTTTCTCCAAGATTTATAGGTTCACCGTATGTGCCGTTGTCATAGATTTCAATCGCGTAAATATCAGTTTGCCCCATACCACCATCGCGATCTGAAACAACATATAAGGTTTTATTATCACTGCTCAATGCTGGATGCCCTGTAGAAAACACATCATCATTAAAAGGAAGTTCTACCACGTCAGTCCATTCCTCATTGATTAAGGAAGCTTTGTAAATTTTTAGATGTGTAGTGCCCTCTTTATCGTACTGAATTCTTCTGCGTTTGTTGACATTATCTCTAGTGAAATAAAGTGTTTTGCCGTCATTGGTAATGGCTACTGAAGCTTCGTGATAATCTGTATTTACTTTTCTTGCTGCTATTTCGCTTGGAGAACTGTAAGTGATTCCATTTTCATCTTCTATAATAGTAACTTCAAACAGGTCTAAAAAAGGTTCTTTATTCCAATTATAAACGTTTTTATCATCTCCGGCTGCAGAGGCAAAGTAGAGCTTGTCCTCAAAGATATAAGCACCAAAATCAGAATTCTCAGAATTAAATGGCAAGTTTTCAATGTCTACCAAAACCTCATTTTTTGAAGTTAATTTATCGAAAATATCCACCTCATCAGGATTATAGCCTTGAAGTCGGCTATCACCCTCCTGAAGTGCACGAAGCTCTTTAAACCAGATGTCAGCTTCATCGTATTGTCCAATACTTCTCAGGGATTGGATGTATTTATAGACGTATTTTGCTTCAATTTTTTTATGTTCTTTTAAAGCTTCAGCATACCAATAGGCTGCTTTTTCAGATTTTGAGTTGTTGTAATAGGCATCACCTAAACGCGTTAAAACATGTGCGCTTCTGTCGCCTTTTTCAACTGCTTTTTCATATAATTCAACTGCTTTTACATAGCCGAAATTTTCAAAGAATTTATCAGCCAATTTCGTTTGAGAGAACGTTAACGAACTGCTTAAAACTAAAAGAATGGTTACTAATCTTGTCTTCATAATTCGTTTCATTTTTAGAAATATCTAGGCGATTTAATACGTTTACTTTTAAAGACTTCAAACATAAGTAAGACTTCGTGAGTACCACTTGTATACGCTCTCAAGTCTGAAATAGGATATTCATACGCATAACCAATTCGCAATTGTTTAGATATTTGAAAATCGGCAATACCGCCTATAGCCGCAGCATTTTGGTTAACTCTGTAGCCACCACCAATCCAAAAGGTTTCGTTAAACAAGAAGTTAGCTGAAACATCAAAAGACAAAGGGGCTCCGTTTGTAGCCTTTAAAAGTACGGATGGCTTTAGCTTGGTACCTTCACTTAAATTAAAGACATAGCCACCTGTTAAATAATAACTGGTTCGTTCTAAGGCCACATAATCTAAAGTGCCATTTCTACCTTTATTGTAATCTGTGTTTAAAAGTCGCGGGGCAGATAAACCGACATACCACATCTGCGAATGTAAATATAAACCTGCGCCTACATTAGGACTCCAGCGGTTTGAAACATCATTAAAAAATGGATCATTTACTACAGAGGGATCATTGAGTAAGTTTTCATCTAAGGTATACTGTGTAAAACCACCTTTTAAACCAAAGGCTAGCTTGGTTTTCTCACTCGTTTTTATGGTATAGGAATAATCGGCATAGAGATAGGCGAAATTTTCATAACCTAATTTATCATTGATAAAGGAGATTCCTAAACCCATATTTTGGTTTCGCAATGGGGTGTGTGCCGAAAGCGTTTGCGTTTCTGGGCCACCATCTAAACCAACCCATTGACTTCTATGCAAACCAACGATACTCAGCGTTTCTCTGCTTCCTGCATAGGCTGGATTTATGGAGATGGTATTAAACATGTACTGTGTAAACTGCGGTAACTGTTGCGCAAAAGCAGCAGAAACACTCAGAAAAAGTACAGCAATACTTACTAATTTTGAAATCTTCATCGGTTAAGGTTTAATTTGTTGCTACGTAGATAGGGCCTGTAAAAGGGGCTAAACCACTATCTTTTATATTTACAATGTAATAATAGGTGCCAGTTGGAACTTTACCTGAACTTCCTACAGAAGAACTATGAGATTCACCATTCCAATTGCCTTTATAGTTGTTAGATTGAAATACCTCGGCTCCCCAACGATTAAATATTTGGACTTCAATTACAAAGTCACAATCCTCAATACCAGTAATCGTAAAAGTGTCGTTAAAACCGTCTCCATTCACCGTAACGGTTTTAGAGATAACAACGTCCTCTTCTCCACAAGATAGTACCACACAATCGTCGTTTACGGTAACAGTAACCTCTATTTCAACAGGACATTGTCCTTCTGTAATAGCATATTTAAAGATATAATCTCCTAATTCTACAGTTGCAGGATTGAATAAACTACCGTCTAATGAAGCATCTCCAGAAACAACTGTCCAAGTACCATTCATATCAAAATCGCCTGATAATAAATCGAATAAATCAAATACTGAATCTAAAATACAGAGACTACCATTGCTAGTGCTTATAACATTATTGTACACTATAAATATGGTTTGTGTAAATTCTGAAACATTACCACAATCATCTGTGACCGTCCAGGTTCTTATAATTTCATAATCTTCTCGAGTGTTTGTCTCTGTAGAAACTTCACTGAACGATACGTCGATATTGTTTGAACACGAATCTTGAAACACCAAACTAGGTACTGTAGGGATGTCTTCATCACAGGTTAGGGTCACATCATCTAGTGTTGAGACCATGGTTGGTGGTGTGTTGTCTTCAACAGTTACAGTTTGGGTATGAATCGCCTCGTTTCCACAACTATCGCTGGTGATCCAAGTTCTCTCAATGATGTAGTTTCCATGACAAGCTCCGGTCATAGTTTCCTCGGTAAATTCAACTTCAGCTGAACCACAGCTATCGCTTACAGTTAATATTTCAGCGTCGGGAACATTATCACATTCTACGATTATGTCTTGAGGTAAATTTTCATTAAACGATGG
This sequence comes from uncultured Flavobacteriaceae bacterium, assembly GCA_964388865.1. Classification (GTDB taxonomy): domain Bacteria; phylum Bacteroidota; class Bacteroidia; order Flavobacteriales; family Flavobacteriaceae; genus Winogradskyella. Next base: position 11,758 of record CAYMDB010000032.1, on the reverse strand, counting down.
TGCGGTAGTATCTTGTACCGTAATAGTTTGAATAGCGCTGGTATTATTTCCACAACCGTCAGTTAAAATCCAAGTACGGGTAATAACAGCGGCACCAGGACAAGAGCCTTCTTCAACACTATCTGTAAAAGTAGCTTCAATATCTGTTGCACAATTATCGGCAGCATCAGTGACATCACCAGTAATGCTAACATCTGAGGCATCAACATCACATTCAATGGTGATATCATCTGGCACAGTGAATGTTGGTGGGGTTGTATCTTGAACAGTTATCGTTTGGACCGCAGAACTGCTATTACCACAACCATCTGTTGCAGACCATGTTCTACTTATCGTTTTAGTATTTCCGCAAGCTTCAACCTCAGTATCAACATAAGTTATAGTCGGAATTGCACAAGCATCAGTTGCAGTTGCTTCACCTGTAGTTGCAGGGGTTATGTCTTCACCACACTCAATAGTCACATCATTAGGTAGCGTTAAAAGTGGTGGGTCATTATCTATAATGGTATAGCTCGCTGAAATAGAAGCTGCATTACCACAACTATCTGTAGCTGTAAAGGTCACCATAATAGCACCATCTAAACAACTAGGATTAGCATTTGCATCAAAATCATTAGACCAAGTTACATCGCCACATGTATCGGTAGCAGTTGCACCGGCGTTGGTATTCAACCAATTTTCAAGAACGCTATCTGGTGTAATACCACAGGAAATTTCTATGTTTTCTATTGTAGAATCATCAATAATTGGTGGAGTTGTATCTTCAACAGTAATCATTTGATCTGCAGAGCTAGCATTTCCACATTCATCAGTAGCCGTCCAAGTTCTTATGATTGTTTTTGTATTTCCACAAGCCGCTGTTTCTAAATCCGACTGTGAAATGGTTACACTTCCGCAGTTATCAGTTCCAGTAGCTGTACCTGTATTAACGCTAGAAACGTCCTCACCGCATTCTACGGAAATATTAGCAGGAACAGAAATTGTTGGTGGGGTTGTATCAACCACTGTAATGGTTTGTACAAAAGTTGTGGTGTTATCGCAATTGTCGGTTAAAGACCAAGTACGGGTTATAGTCGCAGCATTAGTACAGGAACCCTCCACAATACTATCCGTAAAAATTGCATCTAAATTTGTTGCGCAATTATCTGTTTCATCGTTAACATCACCGGTAAGACTTAGGTCTGTAGCATCTTCATCACATTCAATAATAAGGTCGGTTGGCACGGAAAAGGTTGGTGGTGTGGTATCTTGCACCGTGATGATTTGCACATCGCTTGAAGTGTTACCACAATCGTCAGTTAAGGTCCAAGTTCGTGTGATCACAGAAGAGTTTTCACATGTTCCGTTTGCAAGGCTATCTGAATAAACAGCTTCTATAGTCCCCGAACAATTATCAGCTTCATCAATAACATCGCCTGTAATACTTAAATCTGTAGCATCAACATTACATTCAATGGAGATATCAGCTGGCACAGTGAATGTTGGTGGTGTTGTATCTTGAACAGTTATCGTTTGGACCGCAGAACTGCTATTACCACAACCATCTGTTGCAGACCATGTTCTACTTATCGTTTTAGTATTTCCGCAAGCTTCAACCTCAGTATCAACATAAGTTATAGTCGGAATTGCACAAGCATCAGTTGCAGTTGCTTCACCTGTAGTTGCAGGGGTTATGTCTTCACCACACTCAATAGTCACATCATTAGGTAGCGTTAAAAGTGGTGGGTCATTATCTATAATGGTATAGCTCGCTGAAATAGAAGCTGCATTACCACAACTATCTGTAGCTGTAAAGGTCACCATAATAGCACCATCTAAACAACTAGGATTAGCATTTGCATCAAAATCATTAGACCAAGTTACATCGCCACATGTATCGGTAGCAGTTGCACCGGCGTTGGTATTCAACCAATTTTCAAGAACGCTATCTGGTGTAATACCACAGGAAATTTCTATGTTTTCTATTGTAGAATCATCAATAATTGGTGGAGTTGTATCTTCAACAGTAATCATTTGATCTGCAGAGCTAGCATTTCCACATTCATCAGTAGCCGTCCAAGTTCTTATGATTGTTTTTGTATTTCCACAAGCCGCTGTTTCTAAATCCGACTGTGAAATGGTTACACTTCCGCAGTTATCAGTTCCAGTAGCTGTACCTGTATTAACGCTAGAAACGTCCTCACCGCATTCTACGGAAATATTAGCAGGAACAGAAATTGTTGGTGGGGTTGTATCGACCACTGTAATGGTTTGGGTGTCTGAAGTAGCATTGCCACAATTATCAGTTGTTGTCCAAGTACGAATGATAGTTTTTGTGTTTCCACAACCTGGAATGATCTCATCAGATTCAGAAATTCTAACACCTCCACAAATATCATCAGCTTTCGCTAAGCCTGTACTTGCACTAGAGGTATCCTCGTTACATTCAACGGTAACATCGGCTGGCACTGTAAGTAGTGGAGGTCTCGTATCTTCAATTATAATTATTTGAACCTCTGACGATGAATTTCCGCAAGCGTCAGTCGCTGTCCATGTTCTTTCAATGGTTTTAGTATAACCACAATCACCGTCGATTATAAAATCCGACTGCATAATAGTTACGGCCCCACAGGTGTCAGTCGCTGTGGCTATACCCGTATTAGTGCTAGATTCATTTTCGCCGCACTCAATAGTTATATCAGCAGGAGTATTTAGTATCGGTGCAGTAGAATCTGATACTGTAATGGTTTGGCTTGCTGTGGTTGTATTATTGCAACTATCGGTCACCGTAAAGGTTCTTAAAACCGTCACCGGACACGCATTAGATGAAGTAACAATGTCTTTATAAGTAATACTTAAAATACCAAAATCGTCTGAGGCATTGTAATTTGGATTTGTTGAAAATAGCGACTGCACGTCACCAGATTGTACCTCACTTAAAGGGAATACTGAGGTTGTTGCATTAATGTTTGAAGCATCACAACCTTCAAAACTTAAAGTTTCAGGCACTGCTATTGTTGGACTTTCGTCGGGCTCTACAGCGATAACAGCAGAGATAGACGCATTACAACCATTGGCATCAGTCACCACGACATTGTAATTTCCATCCGATAAATTCTCGAATAAACCACTAGATTGATTGGTTGTACCAGCATCAATAGAGTAAGTAAATGGGGCTGTACCGCCAGAAACGTCAACAGCAATTGATCCACCTGTTTCGCCACTACAAAGACCGTTTGTTACCGTGGTAGATAATTCAATATTTTCTAAAATAAAAGGAGTATCATTACCTACTAAACAAGTGGTGTAGGTGCTTTTCATAGAAAGATAATAGATTCCTTCTGGTAAATTATTAAAAACAGGCGATTCCTGAAAGGCTCCACCATTTAAAGCATATTCATATTCTGCACCTAATGGATTGGTGACTGTAATGCTGAAATTATCAGGGCCAGAATTGCAACTAATAACACCTTCCGGTACAGGAGGTAATTCAGCAAAATTGAGAGTTACAGAAGCGGTGTCGCAAACAGAAGTATTTGGTGCAGGCAAACAAACTTCATAATTAAATATAACGTCTCCTGAAAATCCTGCTGTTGGAATATAAGTGTAACTACCATCTGGATTAAACGTAAAGGATTGGCCAGCTGGGCTAGGTCCTGAGACTAAGTTATAAGTTGAATTTAAGGGAACGTTATTGGTTAAATCTACACTACCACTGTAGTTTTGGTCGATGCAATTAATAGATTGCTGATCTACAGCATATTTTTGAAGCAAAAAGAATTTACCGTCCCCGTGATCTCTAGAGGCTCCAACAAATTCAATTTTTGTAATTTTTGAATTGGTTGGCGCAAGATCACTTAGATAGAATAAACCAATTCCGATAGTTTGTCCATTATCATTAACACGTCCAGCTTTCCAATAATCAGAACCGTTATTTGGAGCCCCGAATGAAGAACCTGAGTAATTACCACTACTTCTTACAAAGGTGGAGCCTAGTAATTGTTCTGGTCCACCATTTGCAGGCGTTCCCCATAATTCAATATAAAAGCAATTGTTGCCACCGCGTTCTGTAACGGCCAAAACACCACCGTTGTTGGTCGGTATAGCTGGACTGTAAAAGATAGTCTGTTTTTGAGCATCCGTGGTTTCAGTGGCATCAAAATCTAAGCAGATATCTCTACCACTAGGATTTGCAAAAAAGTAATGATTTAAGTTTTTATCTTGAAATGCGCTAATCGCAAAAGCATCCCAGTTAGGATCACTACTATTGGTTACGACATTTGTACCGTTTTGTATTAATCTATTTGGGTTGTGACCATCAGGACCTAATCGTGTTAGTTCATAACTTGTGGGTACCACGAAGGTATTATAAATTGTTCCATTAATAGTGACAGATTCAATCGTTGCGGGATCGGTAGAAGTGTTTTGCGTGTCTAGCCACTGAAAACTGACTCCAGTTTGAATCGAAGGAGACTGTTGCGCACCTAGAGGACAAGAGAATAAGGTAAACAGCACTAACGCTATAATCCTAAACATAATTGCCCGAATTGTACTAGGGTATACATTTTTCATATGATACTTTATATCCGTGAAGCCCTAAAACTAAGCAAGAATTTTTTTACTACGTACAAAAAGACAGTAAACTTACGTCGTTTTAATGGCATTAAATTTTTCAATAAAAATAGAGGGAATATTTTTAATGTAAATATACAAACGGAATGGATTAATATATTTGCTGATTTGGGGTCATTTACATTAAATTTACTCACAAATTAAGTTATAACTTTAGTCATCGGCAAACATTAAAGTTGAAGCGATAAAATACTCGTTGAAGCGAAATGGAAATAATGTTAGCCGTTTAAATGGGTGTTTAATCGATAAATTATGAAAGAAATTACATTGGTAAGACATGGTAAATCCTCGTGGGATTTAGACGTTACAGATTTGAATAGACCTTTAAAACCTCGAGGTATTTCTGATGTTAAATTAGTGGCCAACGAATTTAAAAAAAAGGGGAACATACCACACTTCATCTTTTCTAGTCCTGCTAAGCGTGCTTTGAGTACTTGCAAACTATTTTCTAATAGTTTGGGTTACTCTGAAAATTCAATTCAAGTTGTTGAGGAGTTATATGATTTTGGCGGTAATAATGTGATCAATTTCATTAAAAAATTACCAAATGATTATAACTATGTTATGATTTTTGGTCATAACAATGCTTTCACATCAATTTCTAATATCTTTGGTGATGTTTTTATAGATAATCTTCCAACAAGTGGTTTGATAAAACTTAAATTTGATATTTCAGATTGGAAAGATTTAAAAAAAGGAACAACCGAATTTATAATTACACCCAAGGATTTTAAATAATGATAAAAGATAAAAATATTTACATAAATAGAGAATTAAGTTGGTTAAAATTTAATGAGCGCGTTCTTCAGGAAGCCGCAGACCAAACAGTACCTTTAATTGAACGTTTGCGATTTTTAGGAATTTTTTCAAACAATTTAGATGAATTTTTTAAAGTACGATACGCTACCGTTAAGCGTATTTATGAAGCCGGAAAGGGCGCTAAAAGTGAGTTAGGCGGAATTAAGGCGGGCGATCTTTTAGAACAGATAACAAAAATTGTTATTGATCATCAAACAGAAAGCTTAGTGATTCTCGATGAAATTCATAAAGAACTTGAAAAAGAGAATATTTTTGTCATTAATGAAACTGAAATAGATGGTATTCATCACGATTTTATAAAGAATTACTTCTATCAAGAAATAAGTCCGGCGTTAGTTGTCATCATGCTCAACGAAGATGTAGCTCTACCAGAACTGATGGATATTTCAGCCTACCTAACGGTAAAGATGTCAAGCACAAATGGTCAAGACCAGTTTGCACTTATTGAGATTTCGGCTGGTATGGATCGTTTTGTTGTACTGCCGAGTAAAGGAGATGCTAGATACATCATTATGATTGATGATATTTTAAGATATTGTTTAAACGATATCTTTAATATTTTTAATTATGATAGAATTACGGCGCACATGATTAAAATTACTAGGGATGGTGAACTCGATTTTGACAGTGATTTAAGTAAAAGTTTTATAGATAAATTAACCGAGAGTGTAAAAGAGCGACAAAGTGGTGATCCTGTGCGATTTGTTTATGATAAAAACATAGAACAAGACACCCTGAGCTTTCTACTAAAACGGATGTATATTCACAAAAAAGAAAGTATCATTCCTGGCGGGCGTTACCATAATCGAAGAGATTATATGAGTTTTCCTAGCTTAGGTAGAACCGACTTACTCTACGATAAAATTCAACCTCTTCCTGTTAAAGGGCTAAGTTTAGAAGCTAGTATTTTTCAAACTATAGCCAAAAAGGATTATTTGGTTTATACACCTTATCACACGTTTTCCTATATCGTTAAGTTTTTAAGAGAGGCGGCTTTAGATCCTAAGGTTAAAACTATTAAGATTACAATCTACAGATTAGCACAGATTTCTCATGTTGCGAGTTCGTTGATAAATGCTGCTAAAAATGGCAAAAAAGTTACGGTGTCTATAGAACTTAGAGCGCGATTTGACGAGGAGGCTAATATTAATTACGCCGAACAAATGCAAGATGAAGGGGTAAATATGCTATTTGGTGTAATAGGTTTAAAGGTCCATTGTAAAATGTGCGTTATTGAACGCGAAGAAAATGAAAAATTGGTGCGCTACGGATTCATTAGTACCGGAAATTTTAATGAGTCTACAGCAAAAATTTATACGGACTTCACTCTACTCACGGCGAACTCGAAAATTTTGAAGGAAGTAAATAAGGTTTTCGATTTTTTTCAAGTTAATTATAAAGTCAATAGATATAAGCACATTATTACCTCTCCACATTACACGCAGACGAAGTTATTCGCATTAATTGATACTGAAATTAAAAATGCTAAAAATGGTAAAACGGCCTACCTAAAACTAAAAATGAATAGCATCAGTAGTTATAAGATGGTCGATAAGCTTTATGAGGCAAGTAGGGCTGGTGTGAAAATTCAAATGATTGTTAGAGGTTTATGCTGTTTAGTGCCGGGTATTAAAGGTATGAGTGAAAATATTGAGGTTATTAGCATTATCGACAAATTTTTAGAGCATACAAGGCTGTATATTTTTGCTAATGGAGGAGCGCCTAAAATTTATATTTCTTCTGCAGATTGGATGACCAGAAACATCGATACTAGGGTAGAAGTAAGTACACCCATATACGATGCGGATATTAAAAACGAATTACAAGATTTGTATGAAATTTGTTGGAACGATAATGTAAAAGCACGTATTATCAACGAAAATCAAGATAACCAATATCTAAGAAACGACAAGCCAAAGGTGAGAGCGCAATTTGAAACTTACAACTATTATTTAAATAAATTAGAAAGATAACATGCTGAAGATAATGAAATACGCAGCCATAGATATAGGATCTAATGCTGTGCGACTTTTAATCTCTAATATTATTGAACAAGATGCTGAACCTACCGTGTTTAAAAAAAATTCTTTAGTGCGTGTACCTATTCGTTTGGGTGCAGATGTGTTTTTAACTGGAGTTATTTCTGAATACAACCAGGAACGCCTAATAGATACCATGAAAGCTTTTAGTCTAATTATGAAATCTCATGGAGTCGTGCGCTATAAAGCTTGTGCAACATCAGCCATGCGAGAGGCCAGTAATAGTCAACAATTATCTGATAAAATAATAGATTCTTGTGGTATAAATATAGATATTATTGATGGTGAAGAGGAAGCGGCTATTATAGCGGCTACAGATTTAAATACCTTTATAGATGCTAACAAAACTTATCTTTATGTAGACGTTGGTGGTGGAAGCACCGAATTTTCAATTATTCACAATGGTGAAAAAATTCAGTCAAAATCTTTTAAAATAGGTACTGTAAGATTGCTCAGTGATATTGTTAAAAACGAAACTTGGTTAGAATTAGAACAGTGGATTAAACAAAATACCAAACAGTACGATAAAATTGATCTGATTGGTTCTGGTGGAAACATTAACAAGATCTTTAAAATTTCTGGTAAGGATATGGGTAAACCGTTAACCTACTTTTATCTTACTAGTTATTATAAAATGCTTCAGAATTATTCTTATGAAGAGCGTATTACCCAATTAAATCTCAATGAAGATAGGGCAGACGTTATTATTCCGGCTACACGTATTTATTTATCAGCTATGAAATGGAGTGGAGCAAAAGATGTATATGTACCTAAAATCGGACTTTCAGATGGTATTATTAAAAGTGTGTATTACGAAACAGTTTCTAGTGTTGTTCCAGAACGTTGAGAACTTGAACGTTCCTTTGGTCTGATTTATTGAGATTAAAAACCGTATTTTGTTTTAATTTTATAATTTAATTTATATTCGCTTTCAAATTGAAAATTATGAGACCATATTTAATTGCATTTGTGTTTTTGTGTTTTACTACTATTTCCATGTCTCAAGACATTCGCTACGGTGTTAGAGCAGGACTTAATGTGTCTAATTTAGATTTTGATCCCGACGCTAATTTTGAAAATAAGCATCGCAATGGATTTGCATTTGGTGGTTTTGTGGATTATGGTTTTAGCGAAACGGTTTCGCTTTTAGCAGAGTTGCAATGGTCTGCTGAAGGGGGTAAAGCTCAAGACCTCAGAGCCGATTATATCAAATTACCTGTCTTGTTAAGATTAGCGGCTTCCGACCGTTTAACCTTTGGTGCAGGACCGCAATTAGCTCTAAAAACTTGGCAAGACAATGATGGGTTTTCCACATTTACCTTTTCGGGTGTGGTGGGCATTGAATATATGATTACAGACGAATTATTTCTAGACACAAGATTAACCTATGGTTTTAGTGACATTCTTGAGGAAAATGTGAACGGTCTTAAAGCTAAAAATCACGTGATTCAATTTGGATTTGGAATCAAGCTCTAAGCATTAAGATGTTATATTTTAATCTTTTTTAAAGGTTAACCTAACCATGAATGGTCTCTTTGCTACCTAAATGCTTTATGATTTCAGCCTCAAAATCAAGAAGTTGATTCCATTTTTCGTCAACCTCTTTTCTCTCGCCGTATTGTCTTGCAAAATTTAAAAACATGGTATAATGGCCAGCTTCGCTAATCATAAGTTTACGGTAAAAAGTCGCTAATTTTTTATCCTCTAATTGTTCAGAAAGCAATCTGAATCTTTCGCAACTTCTTGCTTCAATTAATGCCGCATACAAAAGCCGGTGCACCAGTTGCGTAGTTCGACTTCCACCTTTAGGGAAGAATTTCAATAGCGCAATTACATAATCGTCTTTACGATCTCTGCCTAAGATCCAGCCACGTTCTAAAATTTTATCGTGTACCATTTTAAAATGGCTCATTTCTTCATTAGCTAATGCAATCATTTCCTTTACCAAATCTGTATATTCAGGAAAACCTACAATTAGAGAAATAGCAGTACTCGCTGCCTTTTGCTCGCAATAGGCATGATCGGTTAAAATATCTTCAATATTCTTTTCTACAATATGTACCCAACGCGGATCGGTTGGTAATTTTAGTCCTAGCATTGTTATTTTGTTTTTACAAAAGTTACATTAGAGTTGCCATCTTCCTGTATAGACAGATTATGTATAGCAAATCTATCGGTTTCAGGAATAGCATACATCAAATTAATGTTTACCGTATTTTTTAGAGAATTTTCCTCGTCTAAGCTAATGGATTTCAAAACTGCCAAGGTGTTAAAGTTATACAAAGAAGATGTCCTGCTGAAATCCTCTCGGTAACCCAAGGTTGTATTTACTTTTAGTTTATCAAAAGTTTCTTTATAAATCAATTGCCCTTCTTTTTCAACACATATATCAAACTTGAAATTTCGGTAATGTGTCTGATAATTTATAGTGTCTTTTATCTTAGAAAAATGCACACTATGTTCCATGTCTGAATACGTTTTTATCTTCACCCGAAAACCATTGCTTAAAGTAGAATCCACTTCATGTTCCATATACGCTTCGGGAATATAAACATGAGTTTCTAAATCTACTTTTGTCTTGAATTCTTCAATGCTTTCTGATAAGGCTTGTTGCGATGTTTTTCGACCTTCGCAACCTGTAAAGCCTAAGATTAAAAGTAAGAGGAGTCCAAATAATTTTCTCATAACATTAAATATCTAATCCAAAGGTTTTTCTCAGAAGTTCAATATTTGGGTTTTTTGCTTTTAATTTTTCGTATTTCTCAATGGGAGTAAAGGCATATTTCTTTGCTTCCTCTTCGTTTACCGTAATATCTAATTTTAAATCGAAATTAAGAAGCGTTTTCTTTAAATAGGCCATGAGTGGAAACTCAGCACGTTCTAATTCAATTTTATTCGTGTTATTAGAATAGGTAAGATAAATGATAGTTCCTTTTAATTTAGGTTCATCCATTTGTAAGATAGACGCTAAGATTTTCTCTCCATTTTCATTCATTTTAGCGGTGTAGGTTTTCCAAGCTTTATTTAAGGCTTCTTGAGAAACAGGTTCTGTAGGTAGATCGTTCTCATCTATCACCACATTCATTTGGCGTATGTGGTGTTCTTTCTTTTCCTTTATACTTTTAAGCGATAGACCAGAAGTTACCTTATTAGGGTTATTGATTGATATTTTAGGAATTACAGGCTCGGAAACTACATTTTTTGTAGGTTGTGGCTCTTTTTTAACTTTTTCAGGGGTAGTTTTCTCTTGGGTTACTACTACGTTTTGTTGAGGGCTTTCCTTCTTTTTCTGAACAGTTATGGGAGTAATACCTCTGGCTTTAAAATAGGAAGGGGGAATTATAAAGGGCTTATTTTTTTTTTGCTCCATCAAAGGTGATAGAGGCTAATTGCATGAGCGTTAATTCTACGAGCAGCCGTTGATTTTTACTGCTTTTGTATTTGAGATCGCAACTGTTTGCAAGTTCAATTCCTTGCATTAAAAAGCTATGCGAACTTTTTAGAGATTGATCCATGTATTTTTGTTTGGTGTCTTCACCAACCTCTAATAATTCGAGTGTAACAGGATTTTTACACACCATGACATCCCTAAAGTGAGAAGCCAGACCAGCAATATAATGATGACCGTCAAAGCCTTTGGCTAAAATGGTATTAAATTGAACTAATAAATCAGGAATTTTATTTTCTAAGATTAAATCAGTACTCGTAAAATAGGTTTCGTAATCAAGGACATTGAGGTTTTCTGTAACCGCTTGTCGTGTTAAATTTTTACCCGAAAAACTTACTACTCTGTCAAAAATAGACAAAGCATCGCGCATGGCGCCATCTGCTTTTTGAGCGATGATATGAAGGGCATCATCTTCTGCGGTAATACCTTGTTCTTCAGCTATATATTTTAAATAAGATTTTGCATCAGTGACCGTAATACGCTTAAAATCGAAGATTTGACAACGCGATAAGATCGTCGGTATTATTTTGTGCTTTTCCGTAGTAGCCAATATAAAAATACAATGTTTTGGCGGCTCTTCTAAGGTTTTTAGAAAGGCATTAAACGCGGCTTGAGAAAGCATGTGCACCTCATCAATAATATAAACTTTATACTTGCCAACTTGTGGTGGAATACGCACTTGGTCGGTTAAGTTTCTAATATCGTCAACAGAATTATTTGATGCCGCATCGAGTTCAAAAATATTAAAAGCAAAATCTTCATCCTCACTGGTATTGCTATCACTATTAATCATTTTGGCCAAAATACGAGCACAAGTCGTTTTTCGAACACCACGTGGCCC
>CAYMDB010000031.1:0-15106 GCA_964388865.1 uncultured Flavobacteriaceae bacterium | reverse complement strand
CTGTATTGGAAATCCCACTTTTAAAATGTTTTATCGGACAACAATGATTTTTAATATTAACTATTTATTTTAGGCTTCAATCGCTTGCCGAATTTTATTAAAGCTCTTGGTTTCCTAACCTTATGCTTTTGTTTTATCATCGCGTTGTTTAACCTAAACTACGCGATGCGGCATTAAGCATTGGTACTGTATTTTATAAATATTTTCTACCAGGAGTGTCTCTAGCCACCTAAATAGTTATGAACTTAGTATTAAAATTATCTAAATCTAATTTATCCTATTGACGACCCCCTCTTATGTATGTTGCATGGGTCGAAACAAGAGGATTTACCTCTAAAAAATGAGTTTATTAGATTTTATGATCACGACTGAGGCTTGTTTAAAATTATCTTTGATGTTTTATAAACTAAACAAGCCAACAGACTTTTTTTAAATTTTGATTGACTTTCTTCATTTTTTTCCCAGAAGGGAATATGTTTAAAACAAATTTTCTAATGTTTTTAAGGGTTGTCAATTCAAGATTGAAATTTTGTTTCATCTACAGTTCGAATGATTTTTAGTTTCCATAAATCACCGTATCGTAAAAAGCAGGTATTGAAAACCAGAAGCCCATAAATGAAGCGGCTGATTTCAATTTTGAACCAGATCTTATTCCAGAAACAGCTTCTCCAAAAACATTCCACTCATTGCCTTCATTGTCTATTAGTAGTATTTCTGAATCATTAAAAACATACTCAAATTCCAAATTAATGGTATCGCTTTCTAGTTCAAATGCGACTATAAAATTTTGATTTCCAACGACCGCATAGGTTTTTCCTTTAAAGGAATCTACAATCATATGACTAACAGAAAAATTATCAAATCTATACGCTTTCGCATCGCGATCATCAACAATAGCCAGCACCCGTTCTTTAGATGGTAATCTAGGGTCTTTTGGCACAGGAAATAAGAATCGATCATTATTTGTGTTATAGTCACCATAAGGCGATTGTCCGTAGGTTCTTGAAAATCCGGTATTAGTACTTAATACCATAGAATTTGGATATAGTGCCTTCCAGGTATCCCAATCGGTCTCAAACAGTTGTATTAAATCAGCTTTTTTACCTACCAATGAGCCATTAACAGATTCATTTAAAATCTGCGACCAATTGCTATTGGTTTCCCTGTCGTAGGGAATTAAATTTGTATTATATAATAACCCAGAGACACCAAAGGTAGTTTCTGAGTGGTCTAAAACTCTGTTCCAACCAATACCAGTTCCTGTTAATGGGCAATACGTAACGGCTACGGAAACACTGCCAACATTATCATTAATAATTTCGTGCCAATCTAGGATAGCATGAGGATAAGCTCTAACGTCGTCACCTTGTTTATAGCCAATTACTAAATCGGTGTCTTGTAAATAATTTACGGTTTGCACGGTTTCAAAATTTGGGTTTATCAAGGCGGGTATACCATCTTTTCCTGGTCCGCCATCAAGCACTTCTGTGACGGGAATAGTCCAATTAGATGTGTTGTTTGAATTTTGAATAGAATCGGATTCTTCGTTGCAAGACGTATTAAGGGCTATAACTAGTATAGCAAAAACGCCTATAAAAGTTTTCTTTTTCATGGTGTTATATTTAAAATATTTGCTTTTTTTGTTTTCATTCTAATGAGTGCTCCGATGGTAAACCTTACCGTAGGAGTGAGCTGCGTACCAACCACATTGCTGTACAGCGGTAGTTCAACTCTAGCTATCATATTTATTTGAGGTGATAGTTGTACCCCAAGTTCAGGTCGTATAAAAACCCATTCACCACCTGTATTTGGAATACCTATAGCATCTATTTTATCTTCAAAGGCTTTACGATACTTAAAAATCAAGCCTGGATTAAATAGGGTGTTAATCATAAAAAACTGATCCGCGTAACCTAAATTTATTTGTAGTTCATTTCCAAATTCATAGGTTGCTGTATCATTTAAATAGGCCGTATTTACACCAGTAAATCTAAAGGTTGTTGTTGCAGAGAATGTAGCAGAGGGTCTAAAACTTAATCCTTTGGCTAGGGAGACCCACCCTAATCCATCCCATGCACCACTACCTGGTTGTAAATCTGCTGTTAGCTGAATACCTTGATCGTTCAAAATATCGGACTTACCTAAAGGTATTTTTGATCCAACACCGATATTTAACACCGTTCTTTTTCCGAATAATTTTGGTATAGAATATTTAAGCAACAAAACGGCATCACCAATACCCGCAGTCTCCGTAAAATTTTCATTCCCAAATTGAGTGATGGTTCTTGTTTGATTGACCCAAGTAAAAAGAGTTTCAACAGACCATCTAGCAGAAAAGGTATATCCAAAATTTAATAAAACAGAATTCGTTATTCTTTGCCGAGAATTATCGTCTAATTTTTCGGATCTAGCATTTAATGTGTTGAGGTTATTATAATCATAATTTATACCCACAAGAAAAACGCCCTTCCCTTCATTAGGTAAACCTAAATTATTTGAAAGCGGAACACCTCCTGAGCAACACGTTTGAGAATATGTGGCTGTTGTAAAAAAAAGAAAAATAATAAAGAGCACCTTCATGTGTGTTCATTTTAAAAACAGACGGAGCATCTTAAAAAACTGACAATCATATTGTTTTTTAACATTTCAAGAAAATAAGTTGGAGCTTTGAATATTTTTAAACACCATTAAATTAACAGATCAATGAATAGATCTCGCAGAACAAATAAAGTTAAATGAATAATAAAATATTGAAGATTAATTACAAAACTTCCTTTGAGTTAACAGCAAGTTTTCTGTTCTTGAATGCAAGGGCAAGCTACCGTTCCGTAGCTATACAATACGCAACAATCACTATCAAGTGGTTTTAGTATCTGCTTGCAATGTTTACATTCGTAAAAGAATTGACAAGCATCAGTAGGCATTGTTTCTTCTTTTTTATGCCCACATTCCGGACAAGTGATTTCTGATTTTCTACTTTATAAAGGATTGAAATTATCATTTTTTAATAGATGCCTTAGATGTTTATGTATGGTGGAACATCACTTTTGTCTAAGCATTTTTGTAAGTTACTTCAATAGAAACAATACCATTTAATCTGTTAAAAGTATGTTTTAATTTAAGTTAATAACCTGATTAACCATAGGATTTTCAATAATTTGTAAGCTGCCATCTAAGCGCTTTATGGAAATAATTCTCAAAGAGTCCTTAATACCTAATCCAAAATGAAGGAGCGACGTTTGATCGCTAGCCAATCCTTCACCTGTAATTTGAAAATCAGTACGTTTTTCTCCAGATGCCAAGATTACGGTCACCACAGCTCCAATGTTTCTGGCAGTTTTTGGCAAATTTACTTGAACAAAATTATTAGCTGTTCCATTATTTAAATAGGCTAATGCGAGCGAGCCTATGTTAGTCCAAATCAGGTCTAGGCTACCATCTTTATTGAAGTCGCTTACCAATGGGGTAATCGCGTAATAGGGGTTTTTTACACCACTTTCAGTTTCGGTAGGTACAAAGGTGTTGTCACTCTTTTGAATAAGCATTCTACTTGGTAATCTAAAGAGTTTATTTGGCGCCAAATCAATATAGTTTTCGGCGACCATAAGATCTTGTAGGCCGTCATTATTCATATCGGCAAAAGCGGCACCCCAAGAAAACTCATAACCGGCTAGTTTGGTTTCTACAGCAACATCGGTAAATTTAAAATTGCCATCATTACGAAACACCATCCATTTTTCATTGAATTTTGAAGCCTCTTTTATATCGCCTTTGGCTATAAATCGAGGTAAGGTACTTCCTGTATTAGAAAACATAAAATCTACCAACCCATCGTTGTTGTAATCACCAACGGCAATGCCCATGGGGTATGCAAATTTATTTGTAGTTGGGTTTTCTTTTAAGGTAAAACTTAAGTCTCCGTTGTTTTTATAGGTTCTCACTTCGCCTGTATCATGAGCCACAATAAGGTCTAAATTAGTATCGTTATCTATATCTATTAAAACAGCCATAAAGGTATTGTGTATATAGTCTAACCCAGCTTGCTTTGTAATGCTTGTAAAATTTTCTTCGCCATCGTTAAGTAATAATTCACTGCTTGAACCGTAGGTTTTATCTTCAAAAAT
The DNA here is from genome assembly GCA_964388865.1 of uncultured Flavobacteriaceae bacterium. Taxonomy (GTDB): domain Bacteria; phylum Bacteroidota; class Bacteroidia; order Flavobacteriales; family Flavobacteriaceae; genus Winogradskyella. Next base: position 10,982 of record CAYMDB010000031.1, on the reverse strand, counting down.
AGTTTGACCTTCCATCAATTCTTTTTTGAGATAGGTGGAAAGAAAAATATCTAAATCGCCATCTTTATCTATATCACCAAGGGTAATTCCTGCTGGTATCGATTTATCATTGATAGGTGTCTGAGTGACTTTTTGTGTAAATTTTCCGTTGTAATTATAATACAAATGCAATCCATCTTCCCTACTTATAATAAGATCTTGAAAACCGTTATCGTCAAAATCTGCAGTAGCAACGCCTGTTGAAGTGAAATTTCCTTTGTAACCAAAATTCACTTGATTAGTAATTTCAGTAAATTGATTGTTATTAAATTTAAAGAAAGCATCATTTTGATTTAATCCACCACCAAACCAAACTTCATCTACACCATCATTATCTATATCAATCATTGCAGAAGGCGCAATAGGCAGCGATTTATTGCTAACGTATTGATGTGTAAAAGGCAGTTTAACCGAAGTAAATTTTGGAATACTTGACCCGTCAATAAAGGTATTATACTTATCAAATTTAGCATCTTTCCAGAAAAAACCAAGACTAACGATTATTGCTAAAAGAACGACAATACCGAGTAGCTTTAAAATTTTATTAATCATTTTTTAAAATGTTTATGAAATTGATATAAAGACAATGAAAAAATAACCATGTGCGTAATATTCATTAAAATAGGAAGGAAATAGTTTCCAATTTGCGGTATTGCCGTTCCAATAATCACAAAAATAATTAGAACCGTAATGGGGTTAAAAAATGTCATATATTTTTGATAGAACGTACCACCTTTTAAAATCGCCCATACAAAAGCAATAGATAGGAGCAGAATAACTGCGCGTAATACCTGTATTAAAACTCCAAGAAAGTATTGGTAGTTCGCCATAACTTTGGTGTAAGTTTTAACAGGCATATCATTTTTTAAATGCACCAAACTACCCATAAAACCACGTGAACCAATCCAAACACCCCCAACTGCAAAAGCTATAAAACCTAGTGCTAAAACAATGCGTGCTAAAGATTGGTTACCACTTTTAAGCATTTTGTATATGTGAAGATAGCCAGCAAAGTAAAAAGGTAAGCCTACAACAGATAAAAAGTGACCTATCTTTAAGTGATTTAATGACACAAATTCAAAAAACTGAAAATTGTTAGATGCTGAAAGTACTTGTGGACTATAGTGCAGGTAAAATTCGCCAATGCCAACCAAAATAGAGCCAAGTAAACCCAAATAGCCTAAGTGCTTAGTTAGTTTCATCTTTAATTTTAGTTGGTTTAATTAATTTTTTGCTGAGGAATAGGGCCAAGAGACTTATAGGTAAAGCGATCATTAGCCATGCTGTTACTCCGCAAATAATCTCAAAAAGTAGGTCTTTAAGTGTACTCCAAAACGATTGATCAAAGGCATTTTTAATTTCTGTAACGCTTAATAACGTATGCGAAGTGTTGAAAAGGATCTCACCAAAATGAACAAATGGAATAAATAACAAATATTGTAATGGTGTAGCAAGATAACTTACAACGAGCATTACAGGTAAATTTAATTTCAATTTTACGGCGGCGGCTGCTAAAAGTGCCGTAGTGACACCAAATATAGGCAGCACGGAAATTAATAAACTAACAATGAGTGCTTTTACAATGGCAAGACGACTTAACCCTTGTTGAAAGGGTTGTTTTAGGCTTTGTAAGAACTTGGCGAATTTGATTTTCATTGTAGAAGGTTCTTTAGTCCTAAGAATGGCCGCTGTTAGCCTATAATCCTTACGTCTCTTTGTTTGGTTTTTAGTATAAAGGATGTTTCTTTAAAATAGCTTTTATGGTTTCTGGGTTCATATAACGCTCTATATTTTTATTTTTATCTAAATTACGAGCGCCCAACCAATTCGTGCGATTAAGATTGTCGCGAACATTGATACTCCAATCTAAAAGTTGATAGCCCAGACCATGATTAATACAGCTTAAATCTGTTTCATACTCAACTTGATCAACTAATTTAGGGTAAAAAAGTTCGTTTTTTCCAAGTGCCAGCATTTTGCCAAAACCTTTAGTTATGTAATCTGAGATATGCGATAACTCATGACCTAACACGCCTATTTGAGCATTGAATCGTAAATTTTTTAAGGTAATCGTATCTAGATATGTTGTGCTTTTTCCACTTATTGTTATGATGTACGTTCGTTTTTTTGCCGAACGGAACATACTAAAAAATGTGGGTCTTGTAGCCAATGGTGTTCTTCTTTTTTTTAGTCGGAATTTAATATGGATAGCCTTTAGTTCTTGAAAATAAGACAGTGCAATAAGTATCTGTTTTTCATACGCATCAATGGTTTTTTTTTGTTTACCAAAATCTTGCCTTAATATTTTAATGGTTTCTGGGTCTATGCTCGCTTCATCATAGTTTTTTACGAAATCTTGTGCCTTTAATTCTTTCTGATTTAAGAATAAAACACAAATAAAACACATAATTTTATAAAATACGTTCATTGAAAAAGCGCTGATTGAATGGTATTAATCAATATGTTAAAAGGATTTAAGGTCTACTCTTTTTTATTATTGTCCATAAATTTCACATTCAGGTTGAAACGCAAACCAAGCAAATGCAAAGTGATTACCACTTCTAATACTTTCTAACTGTTTGTTTTTATGTATGCCAGAAACACATTTTCCTGTAATAGTCCATTCAGAATATGTTTCGATATCAAAAAACGTTTGATTTTTAGATGTAAATGTTAATTTTTTATCATCAACAATGGGCGAAAATACCGTCACAGAACCTACGGCCTTAGATTCTTTTATAGCTTTTGTATCTAAAACCGACAGGGTTTTGTTTTCATAAAAAATAACTAAAGAGTTGTTGTTGATTACATCATTTATAACCGTTTCTTTGCGAATGTTTGTCAAGGGGTAAATCCGAGTTATACCATCAAAAGATACATCTACAATCCGTTCCATGGCTGGCAAGCGTTCATCAACTGTTTCTTTAAATAAAAAAGGTGTTATTGTATTCATATCGTCATAATTGACATAAGGGTTGGTACTGTAATCAGTTTCCCCAAGGCCATTATTAGTAGAGAGAACACTTCCGTTAGGGTAATTTTTTGCAAAATCACGTAATGAGATAAGTAAGGACGGTAAAAATTCTAAAGACGCACCATTTAAATGACCTACAAGTGCTTCACCAGTAAATTGTTGCCACCAAGACTCGGTTTGTCTATCCCACATCACCATGTCACTTTTTCGTAACATACCCGAAACACCAAAATCTAGTAAATAGATTTTGCCGTTAAATTCTAAATTTCTATTGAATGCAATTGCGGCATTACAAAGCGGACAATAGGTTGCCATAATGGGTATGCCACCAACACTATCGTTTACAATTTCATGATACATTAACACGCTTAAGGGATAGGCTTTGGCTTCGTTGTTAATTTCAATTGCAATGACGGGTTCATGTTCAAAATAGGTATTTTTGGCAACTTCTAAACTTATAAAACTTGGTGCGTTTATAGGGGGAATTTGATCTGGTTTTAATAAGGTTAAAAACTCATTGAGTGGTACACTTTTTTTCGTTAAATCAGTGGACCAATCGGTTTTAATGTTTCTTGGATTTTGTTGTGCATTAATGTTTTGAATTTGAAGGATTAAGGTTAACGCAACAAGATATAAAGTACAAGTTTTCATGGAATTATAATTTTATTTTGTAGCATAATTTTTAAGATATGGTTCCCAATTATAACTTTTAAAGGCTAGCCTATAGCTTGTAAAATCCTCATTTAGAATCTGTTCTAATAGGTTTTTAATTTGAGAAAGTCCTCCGAAGTCTGAACAATACCAGAGGAAAAGTTTTGAAGTGTATATCTTTTTTTTATGCAGATCAACACTAGTTTCTGAAGTAATAAAATTCTGCATGGCTTTATCTAATTCCCTATCTAGTGTATCCGCAAAGTAAAACGCAATTGGAGGACAACTTTTAGCACCGCAATTAAGCGCAAAATGGATGCGATAATCTATAGTTTTGAGGGCTAATTTTTTTATTAATGATCCTACAAACGGATTGGGTAGATAGCCAAGGCTGTATTTCCACCGAAATTTTCTAAGAATACCGTGCTCTATAGCGTCTAAACTAAACCAATGTTGTGCAATCAGTATGGATTTATCTGTATAGATAGATTTCATTGTTGCATTCTTAGAATTTGATAGAATCTGGAAGTACACATTGTAAATATTAATCCAAAATGCTTTTTTTTCATTTTCGGTTTGCAAGTGCTGTTGAAAATCTGGCATAGAAATTTGCTCGAGAGTATGTCTTTCTGCTTCGGGGGATTGATCTAATTTTACCTTAAGTAATAAGGTTTGAGAAACTTTGATTAGATAATTTGGATGATTTGCTAACATAATTTTAGTTTAAATTTGGGTTGTGACAAAAACTTATTGGATTTTTAGATTTTGCAAATTCAAAGCCGTCTTGCCACCATTGTGTCATTTGTCTTTTGTCAAAGATTAAAGGATTATCGGTTAATTGATTTGGTGGGTAATAAAAATTGATATTGATTTTTCGATTTAAACCAATAAGCTTACCAATTATAATATCCTTAGAGCTGTTATGATGATTCATAAACTTAAAGGTTCTAAAAAGTAGTGAAAAGGGATTTTTAATTTCAGGATTTTTTTTGATGTGATGTTCACTTTCTAAGATAATGACATCAATTTCTGAAGCCCCATTTTCAATAGCATATAAAATAGGCACATAACTACCAAAACCACCATCGGCATATTGATGATTGTTTTTATTAAGTATACTCATAAATGGTGTAAAGTTGCACGAAGCCCATGCCCAATCACAAAAATCTTGGTAAGAGCAGGTTTTTGAACTGTAATACTCAATAGTATCTAAAGTGAGATTTGAAACTGTAAAAACTACTTTTTTCTGTTGGGCTTTGAGATCATTAAACTCATTTTCGGTAACGTTTTTTTTAATTAATGTTCTTAAATTTAAACTTTCGCCAAAGGTGGGGCAGCCTTTAATAAATGCTCTAAGGGTATTAAAATGATTTATTTTGGTTTGATATTTATCATGAACTTTTTTTATTTTAAAAGGGTTGATGTTAAAGATATCCTCTTGAGAGACTGATGTGTAAATAGATTTAATTTTGTTTATTTTACCTAAAGCCAAATGTGTTAAAAGCAAACTGCCTGTAGAGCACCCCACGAGTAATTTATAATTGTTACAGCACTGTGTAATGAGGTATTCTGCAATACCACCTGCAAAAGCACCTTTACAGCCTCCACCAGAAATTACTAAAGCTTTCATCACCTCAATTTGTTGTATATTAAGATAGACGAGAAAAATGGAAAAACTGACAGCTTTTAAAAGCTTACAAATATCGATCTGCCCAAGTGGCAATAATTTCACCTACATATTGAGAATCTTTTCTCGCGGAAAGCAGGTGATCTGCACCATTTAAAGAGACAAAACTTTTAGGATGCCGAGCCGCTTTATAAATGTCAGCAGCGTTATCAATACCAACGGTTGTATCTTGAGGCGAATGCATAATAAGTACAGAATTTCTAAAGACGTCTAAGTTTTTTTTAATGTTTTTTCCTTGTATATCCTCTAAAAAGTGTTTTTGAATGGTAAAGTTTCGACCTCCAATAGAAACTAAGGCTTTGCCAGAGGCATGGATTTCAGCAACGCTGTTTTTAAAAAGATGTGCAACATGCTCTGGATTTGAGGGTGCGCCAATCGTTGCAATAGCTTTAACCGAGGGAATTTTAGCTGAAGCAAATAATACAGCTGCGCCACCAAGTGAATGACCAATTAATAGTGAAGGTGCTTTATATTCTGTTTCTAAAAATTGTGAAGCACTATACAAATCTTCAATGTTAGATGAAAAGTTAGTATGCTCAAAATCGCCTTCGCTCTCTCCTAAGCCTGTAAAATCAAAACGCAATACAGCTATATTTTTTTGGGTTAATGTTTTACCAATAGTTCTAACTGCTGTTAGATTTTTGTTACAGGTAAAACAGTGCGCAAAAAGCGCAAAAGCTCTTGGTTTAGTATTTTTAGGTAGTTCTAAACGCGCGGCTAAAGTGAGACCTTTTTCATTTTTGAAAGTTACTTTTTTCGAAATCATTAGTAAGTGTTTATTAGTTTAAAAGAGATGGCAAAGGCTACGACAGAGCTAATAATACCTAGCATAAAAATGGTATAGGTCCATCTCAAAATTTGGTATTTTCTGGCTAAAACTTTACCTAAAAAGTACAAGTCTTTACTCATTGAACTGTACAAATAATTTTTATCATTCATAACTTGATTTATCCCTATTTCAAATTCGGGTAAGGTCATCTTATGAAAATTTCCAAAAAATAATAAATTAACCTTTTTATGAGCCACATCGTCTTTTGTAAATGTTCCAGATGTTACAGTTGGCCGTGTTGCTAAAACCGATAAAATAATGGATGCGACGCTAAACACTATAAAAATTATTGTTGGATAAATTAAAAAGGCGTTGGCAGGATTATCAAATTTTGGTATTAAATTAGATAATGCCATGGATATAATAATGGCATTTACAGAAAGTAAAATATTGGCTTTGGTATCTGCAATATCACTTAGGCTAATGTGGTTTCTTAGGGTCACTCTAAATAAGGTGTCTACACTTCGCTCAGACCGATTCACTGAACTGCTTTTTCGCGCAGTTTTTTTCCGCTGCTTTTTTAATTGCTTTTCAATTGCTTTTAGGTTTTCGTTTTTAGGAATAATCCAATGAATAGCTGCATATCTTGTGTAATAGTTATGGTGGTTAAAAATTTTAATGTTTTCTTCTAACCAACTTTCATCAGTATATTTACCACAGTTAGTATTTGCAAATTCTAAACGAAGATTTTCAGCTAGCGCTTTATAATTGGTGTCGGATAAATGTGCAAAATCAGCATCAGAAATAATTTCTTCTAAAAGATTATTAGGTTTTTGATGAAGTTTCGTGGCGTTTATACAACTTAAAACTTGCGATAGTTTTACAGGGTTATACTTTTGGGATTTTAAATAGCGCTCTGCTATTGCCATACTATGATCTTCATGTTTAGTTTTGTCAATGGTGTAGCCTATATCATGAAACCAACCAGCCAACAAAACAATCTCTTTGTCGTCTTCTGATATATTTTGAGATGAAATGATTTCTTCTATTTTTGAAACCACATAATGTGAATGTTGGTAATTATGATAAATGTAGTTAGTACTTAAGTTTGTGTTTAAATAGGCTAATACATGATTCGACGCGTTTTGAACTACTAAATTCATTTATGTTGCTTTATTTTTTATTGAAGATTGTTGGGCTATTTTTTCGAGTTGATTTAATTTATTATTCCAATTTTTAGCTGCCGTTTTTATAATGGTATGTTTCATAAATTCACCGATGGTAGAAAACGTAATATAGATATTTAGAACTGCTGTTGTTGTGTTTTCATCAATTTTGTAAAGTTTTATGAGATAGGAAAAGGCTTGAGTAAACATCATTTCTTCTGTTTTTTCGCCGTAGGTTAAATGATCTGATGAGGATTGAGTTATAGTTTCAAATTTTAAACTCCCTAAATTTAAAACGCAGTTATGCTCAGTTCCCACGCGATTGACTCTAAGCTCATCATACTCAATACGCTTTACGTTTTTATCCCAAAGATGTCTGTATTTTAATTCGGAGATTTGACTATAAAGGGTGGCAATGGGAGCATTTAATGTTTTATGAATGGTTATAACAGGAATATCACTTAGCGTCTGTTGTACAGAATTGTAACTAGGTATATGATTTTTTTTGGACGCTAAGCTTTTGTAAAAATAACTTAACGATAGGGTGTCATATACATCAACACTTTTTTGCCAGAGGTTATTTATGTTAGGTTCAAATAATTCGAAAACCGATTTTGTAAATAAAACATATTCATTAAAAGGAATTTTGTTTTTTAAGAGTCTGTGTATTTTAATCACATCACTGCCGTAGGGTTTGGTGATATGCTTAACTTTTATGAAATTTAAATTTCCGTAATGCACCAAAAATTTAAGCTTTAAATTCGTTGTTGTTTTGCAAGACCCACAATTACATATGCGCATTGCATCGTAGCTTTGGGTATGTTTATGAAAAGCCTTATGCATTTTGGTAACTTGCTGCATTAATCCTTCAAAATCTGGGAGATCTGTAAGAAACATAAATAGGGCATCTCCTTCAATTTCGGCTAGTTCTAAATTTAATGTATTATTATCTAATAAAATTTCGAGTAACTCAGCAATAATATGAATACTGTGTTCTACTTCAGTGTTGTTCACAAATTTTGTAAATCCACTGATATCTGGCATAAAATAAAGTGCTTTTTGCATAATAATTAGATGTTAGCGCGGTGAGAGAAATAAAGAGACATTAAACAAAAAGGCGGTGCTGAGCTCATTTTTAAAAATGATATTAGTTTTTGATTGGACTGAGTTGTTGAGATTAAATATTAAATTTTCTCTTAGCCCAATTTCTGATGCAGCCCAAAGCCAACCGATCAATTTTTTTTCAATACGTGTGGTGATTTTAATATCTGAACGATGTAAATGTAGTTTTGAAAACGCATTAAACTCATCATTAAAATTGGCAATCTTGTAGGAAGCTCCATCTATTTCAATACTATTTTGCCAAATAAGATTCTGGTTGTATTGATAGCGCGACCTGATAAATACAGGTAAAATGGCATCTAGCCCCCATTTTTCATTAATGTTAATATTAAATGCTGCAACAGGTATAACTAATGGACTTCCAAAGCGGTAGTTAAAGCTCGCACCAAGAGCATACGAAAAATTCTCATTGACTTTCAACCCTAAAGCTGGCGAAATAGAAAACTTTAAATAGTCTGAAATCGAATGAATAGCTCCATAATCTCCATTTAAATCTGCATTGGCTTTTAAAATCCAAAACTTCTTTGATCTCGTTGGTTTAATAATTGTGGCATTTACTCCCATACTCGTAAGCCCTCGGTCTTCCAAATTTTGATAAAAGGGATGCTTTGCAGGCTGGCTAAAATGAAATTCCTCTTTAGTGTATTTTAAACCCAAAAGAATATTGATGTGGTCTTTATTAACAACAGGTACTTTAAGCTTTATTTCAAGATTCGTATTAGACCTCATAGCACTTTCTGCGTCTAGAAAATCGCCTGTTTTGTCTGTAGTTTTTAGGCTGTAACCAGAAACATTTTGATATTCTATAGAAAGACCCTTTCCAATAGGAACACCTTTTAGAGCAGGTACACAATAGGCCTTTGTGGTATCGGTTTGAGCAAATGAATTTATTGCACTAATGCATAGTATAATATATATGAATTTATTCATTGTTAGTGGTTGAATTTTGCAATATTGCTTTTTAGTTCTTTTGGTTTTGTTAGTGATAGATAAATCTTCATTTTTTTAAAAAATTATACCGCTTTCTGTTATTCAGAATAACAATAACTAAGGCCCAAAACATATAATCCTTGTATCTGGTTATCACACACGGTTTGCGTTTTATCAATGGTTAAAAGCATAAAATAGAGTATTGCACTAGGATAAATTACTAGGTGATTTTGCTAAATTTTTATCTATTTAAATTTTTTTTATGACATGCTTAGAAAATCGTTGTTAAACTGTTTTTTCGATTTTATAAATCTTTCAAAATGTATAATTTAGTCATTGCGCTAAGTGTGATATAAATTTTAAACACCTATTTTTAAGGGTCAGTTATTTACGATTCTAGGCTTCTTTTAACCAATTGTAACACTCTAATTGTGCTCGTTTTGGTGTTTTGGTGTTGGGTGTTAAATGATTTTTTCCGATAGAATCAATTCTTCTTTTTTTAGTATTATCATCTAATTGAAATTGGATTATTTGTTTAATTTCCTGCTTCAAATCTTTATCTTCGATAGGAAAACCAACTTCAATTCTACGGTTTAAATTACGATTCATCATATCAGCCGATGATAGAAATAGACGTTCCTTGCCATTGTTATTAAATTTATATATGCGGGCGTGTTCTAAAAATAGATCTACAATTCGGTAGGCTGTTATATTGTCGCTTAGTGTTTCCAATTCAGGCAAAAGCGTACATATACCTCTAACAATTAATGTAATTTTTACTCCAGCTTTACTTGCTTCATATAGTTTGTTTATGATGTCTTTTTCATCAATGCCATTTACTTTAAAAAAAATACCTGAAAGCTTTCCTTTTTTTTGATTTTCAATTTCAAGATCTATAAACTTTAAAAGTTGTTCTTTCATATTAAAACCAGCAACTAACAACGTTTTTATATCCTGGTGCTTTTCTTTAGTTTTTAGAAATTTAAATACCTGGTCTACATCGCTTGTGTATTTTTTTTCTGCAGTAAAGAACCCATGGTCGGCATAGATTGCCGCAGTATTTTCGTTAAAATTACCCGTAGATAAGTAAGCGTAATCTTTTGTAGTTTGAGCATCTATTTTCATGGTAACCAAAGCAATTTTTGCATGAACTTTTAAATGAGGCATACTATAGATTATTTTAATACCTGCTTTTTTCATTTCACGAGCCCAATGCAAATTATTACTCTCATCAAAGCGTGCCTTTACCTCGACAAAAACGGTTACTTTTTTGCCATTTTTAGCAGCACTTATTAGGGCATTTGCAATTAAAGACCGGGCTGAAATTCTATATAATGTTACTTTAATTTTTGTAACGCGTGTGTCAATAGCGGCTTTATTAAAAAATTGCAAGACATAATGATAAGAATGATAAGGAAAATGTAATAGTTGGTTTTTACAGCTAATAACATCGAAAATTGAATTTGAGTTTTCAAATTTTGGATGTTCTAACGCAGGATAATCAGGATTTTGAAGCTTAGGTTTTAAAGGATTTGGAAACTTAAATAAATCAAATAAATTATGATAAGACCCTCCGGCAATCATTTCACGTTTTTTAAGTTGAAAGATGTTTTTGCACAAGGCAACTTCAGCGTGCGGCATTTT
>CAYMDB010000030.1:0-15564 GCA_964388865.1 uncultured Flavobacteriaceae bacterium | reverse complement strand
TTTATCCATTTGCATCTCTATAAGTTCTTTAGGAGCATCAAACTCATCATCTTCATTAATATATTTTTCAGCTACACCTTCTAAAGTAGTAAAATACTGATATTTCACACCATCTTTAGGCGAATAATCTTTTATATTTCCATAAGAAAGAAGAAGCGTAGAGTTTGCATCTGGATAGTATTTTTTATACAATCGTTTCGCTTCGCGCTCTCTTAAAATATTGTAGGCCGCAACGAGTTCGTTTTGCACATCCATATATTTCTCATAAGTAGTTTCTCTGTCATGCTTCATTGAGATAATTGCCTTATCAGGATGATCAGAGGAATCCTCCAAACGTTTTCCTTTGCAATAATCACAAGTTTCGCCTTCTGGATTTGTACCACCACCATTGTCTAAAAAATCTATTGCGGCTTGTCTTAAATCTTTCAACTCCATTTGCTCGTCTTCTACAAGTAATTGGTTATTTCGATTTATAAGTACAGTAAATAAATTCTTCTGTTTAATAATAGGAGGTTCAACTTCTGAGTCGTCAATAGGTGGCAAACTTCTTAAAAGTCCTTTATCTTTCTCAATAGTGGTTGTTACTAAGAAGAAGATAAGTAATAAGAAGGCAATGTCAGCCATTGATCCTGCATTTACTTCGGGTGCTGCTCTCTTTGCCATGTTTTATTATTTTGTTAATATTTTTCTAACTCCTGCAAAAATCATAGTTGCAGCAGCCACAAACAGCAATATATAGAAGGCTACCAAACCGGCACCAACCATTGTTGACTGCCCTTCTGTAGCTACTCCGTCTTGCAACTTGTATTGCATAGGATCACCTCCAGATAATGCATAAGCGATAATTAGTACGGCTGCAAACGCTCCTACACCTATTAATGTACTCTTGAGTCCTGCTGTATTTGTGAATAGATTGATTAATACAAAACCAATCACAAATATTAAAACTATACCAAGTGTAATATAAGCGATCCAAGCCATCGGATCTACAAGACTAGCGCTTTCACCAGTCTTTATTGCTTCATCACCAGCTGCAATAATTCTAACCAGTGATATAATTCCGGCTAAACTTAAAACAGCGGCTACTATTCTTAATATTTTGTGTAACATAATTTATGTTGTCTTTTTATTTTTTGTGTCTTACTAATAAATCCATCAAAGTAATTGATGCATCCTCCATATCATTTACAATACTATCTATTTTAGCAATGATATAGTTGTAAAATATTTGAAGTATAATCGCAACGATAAGACCAAATACAGTTGTTAAAAGTGCTACCTTAATACCACCTGCCACTAAAGACGGTTGCATATCACCAGCTGCCTCAATTTTATCGAAGGCCTGAATCATACCAATTACCGTACCCATGAAACCAAGCATTGGTGCCAAAGCGATAAATAAAGAAATCCAAGATACATTCTTTTCTAGTTGTCCCATTTGAACTCCACCATAAGCTACAACGGCTTTTTCAGCGGCATCGATATCCTCATCTGCGCGGTCTAAACCCTGATAGAATATAGAAGCAACAGGTCCTTTTGTATTTCTACAAACTTCTTTAGCAGCTTCAATACCACCAGAAGCTAAGGCGTCTTCTACGTTTTGAGTTAATTTTTTAGTGTTTGTTGTTGAAAGGTTTAAAAAGATAATTCTCTCTATAGCAATGGCTAGTCCAAGAATTAAACACAGTAATACAATACCCATAAACCCTGGGCCACCTTCAATAAAACGCTTTTTTAATTCTTGATGGAAACTCAAATCTTCAGCGGGTGCTTCATCTTGAGCTACACTTGTCACAGTTGCTGTTGTCGTAGCGAATGTCGTTGCATTTGCATTAACAGTTCCGATAGCCATTAAACATGTTACGGCAAGGATAGAAAATAATCTTTTCATTGTTCTTAATCTTAATGTTATTAGTTAAAGTGTTAAAGATAAAAAAATTTCTGTAACTATGGCGTAAAATATCAGCAGAGAGGAAGGGATTCGAACCCTCGATACCCTTTTGGAGTATACACACTTTCCAGGCGTGCGCCTTCGACCGCTCGGCCACCTCTCTAAAATTTTATCCATATTACTTGGGGGCAAATAACAAAAAAAACTTCAAACACTAAAATTTATGTCGTTAATTTTAGGACATTTCCCCTCTTAAAGAGGTTTCAAAAGAAGATTGAAAGTCTTTAGGATCTATTTTTTCACCTAAAAGATACATCAATTTTGTGATTGCCGCTTCTGTAGTGATATCATTACCAGAGATGACGCCTATTTTTTTGAGTTGCGAACTGGTTTCGTATTGCCCCATAGTTACACTTCCTCTTACGCATTGGGTAACGTTAATAATATGAAGTCCTTTTGCTATAGCTCCTTTTAACAAGTCGATAAACCATGGTTCTGTAGTAGCATTACCAGAGCCATAGGTCTCTAAAATTAGTCCTTTTATTAATTTACTTGTTAAAACGGCTTCTAAAATAGGTCTTGAAATTCCGGGAAACAATTTTAATAAACCCACATTGGTATCCATTGTTGTCCTAACTACTAAATCGTCGTCTGACTTGTTACGCCATAAATATTCTGTATTTACTTTTAAATGGACACCAGATTCTGCTAAATTGGGATAATTAAGGGACTCAAAAGCTTCAAAATGCTCGGCATTAAGTTTCGTGGTTCGGTTGCCCCGGTATAATTTGTATTCAAAATATAAGCCGACCTCTAGCACTACAGGTTTTCCGTTTTTTCGTAAAGCTGCCATTTGAATAGAGGTAATTAAATTCTCTTTGGCATCAGTACGCAAATCGCCTATTGGCAATTGAGACCCCGTAAAAATAACCGGCTTTGCTAAATTCTCTAACATAAAACTCAAAGCCGAGGCCGAATAACTCATGGTATCACTACCATGCAAGACTACAAAACCGTCAAAAAGCGTGTAATGTGTTGCTATGATTCTCGCTATATCAGCCCAGTATTTCGGATTCATATTTGACGAGTCGATAGGCTTTTCAAAAGAAATAGTTTCAATATCACAATCTAATAAACGGAGTTCTGGAATTCGGATTAAAATGTTGTTGAAATCAAATGACTTAAGTGCCCCTGAATCTGCATCTTTAATCATGCCTATTGTTCCGCCTGTATAAATAAGTAAAATCTTTGGTGTAGGCATACTTAAATTTTAAAAATATCTTTTGAATTCTGCGTTGTAATCCGTGCAATCTCTGTCTCTCTTATCTCATAAAGCTCTGACAGTTTTTCTAAAACCTTATTGATATATGCACTTTCATTGCGTTTACCTCGAAAAGGTTTTGGTGCTAAATATGGAGAATCGGTTTCTAATACAATATGTTTTAAATCAATTTGATTGATAAATTGATCTATTTTACCATTTTTAAAGGTGACCACTCCACCTATACCAAGCTTCATGTTGTACGATATGGCCTGATGCGCTTGGTCGAGAGTACCGGTAAAACAATGAAAAATACCATATAGCTCGTCTGATTTTTCTTGTTCTAAAACCTCAAATATTTCATCAAAAGCGTCTCTACAATGAATGACAATGGGTAATTTATACTGTTTAGCTAAATGTATTTGATGCTGAAAGGCTTCAAGTTGAATATCTAAGGTAGTTTTATCCCAATACAAATCAATTCCTATTTCGCCAACAGCACAGAAAGATCTTGAAGCTAACTGCGATTCTACATGCGCCAATTCAGTTTTGTAATTATCTTTGACATGTGTAGGATGCAAGCCTGCCATTAAAAAAACATGCTCAGGAAATGCCTTTTCAAGCTGAAGCATTGCCTCGGTGTAAGTAGAATCTATAGCAGGAATAAAAAAGCGTTTAACATTAGCCTCAATTGCACGCTTCATCATGGCCTCCCTATCCTCATCAAAAGCCTCACTATATAAATGGGTATGGGTATCTGTAATTATCATGCTGCAAAAGTAATTGTTTAGAATGTTATATTTGCACAAATTCAAAAAATGGAACTATTAAAGGACTTCCTAATGGCTAAGGGCTATTCAAAAGTAAAATTGAAGTTTACGAAAACAAATCATTTTGAAATTAAAGCTTCAATTAACGGCATTAAAGGTCGTTTTATTTTAGACACAGGCGCCTCAAGCAGCTGTGTTGGTTTTGAAGCTATTGAACGATTTAAATTAGAGGTGAAAGATTCTGAAATTAAAGCTGTAGGTGCTGGCGCGTCTAATATGATGACTAAAATTTCTAAGTCTAATGATTTAAAAATTGGCAAATGGAAGAAAAAGCGAATCGCTTTAATTCTATTTAATTTAATGCATGTAAATGATGGCCTTATAAATCATGATGCCGAACCTATTGACGGTATCATTGGTGCAGATATCTTAAAGAAAGGGAAGGCTGTTATTGATTATGAGAAAAAATACCTTTATTTAAAACTATAAGTTTGCTTAGATAGAAAAGATTCTTGTTATATTTAACTTTCATTGATAATAGCAAAATGAATCCATCCATAGTCATCGCTGATGATCACCCTATTGTACTGAAAGGGCTTCATGATTTTCTGATAGAAAAAAATTTTAACGTTTTAGCGAGTGCCAAAAATGGCAAAGAAGCGTATACCCTAATCAAAGCACACCAACCCGATATTGCCGTTTTAGATATTAAAATGCCATTTTTAACGGGATTACAAATTGCTGAAAAATGTCAAGCTGAACAACTGCCCACTAAAATCGTGCTCATTACCTTTGAAAAAAGCGAAACGACTTATAAAAAAGGAAAAGCGTTAGGGGTCTATGGTTATATCCTCAAAGAATTTGCACTTGAAGAACTAGAACACTGTATTTTATCCATTTCAAAAGGCAAAGCGTATTTTAGCCCAGAGTTAATTAAGTATATAAAATCAAAGACTGCCCCTCAGTATTATGACGAATTAACCGAGCACGAAAAGAACATCGTTAAACTCATTTCTCATAATAACACCGGCGTTGAAATAGCAGAACAGCTCTCCGTATCCCCCAGAACGGTTGAAAAACACAAAAGCAATATTATTAAAAAGCTGAAACTAGAAAGTAAGCAAAATAGCTTGCTTATTTGGGCTAAAGAAAATTCTAACTTTTTAAATTCTAAATACTAATAAAAGTGAAAAATACGTAAAGTTACGTATAGGATAGCATGCTTTTATTTAAGACCTTTACAGCAATATGCAATTACTTTTTGTATACAGTTATTAATTAAGGGTTAATAACGAGCTATTAATTAGTTCTTAGGGATTATTTGAGCCCCGAACACACGTTCGGGGCTCTGTTATTAAAAATAGCTTCGAAAAATACGTAAAGTTACGTATTGTATGGCATTAATATTATTCGGAATTTTACTTCAGCTATTAATCAAGATCTGGAGTTAAATTTTAAAAGTTATAAAATTACCTCAATTCAGAACTTTTTCAAAACAATAGAATCTTATGGAAACAATGGAAGATCAAACTACAAAAAGGGATAAAACAGTTATCATTTTATTAATCATAGGATCAATAATTGTCATATCGGCCAATGTTATAGTCAACTTTTTTTAAACAATTGTCGTTAGTTAAATTTGTTAGTTAATAAAAAAAGCGCAATCTATTATAGTTGCGCTTTTTTTAATTGTAAATTTTAAGTTCTATAACTCGAGAGCTTTCTTAATGTTGTTGTCCATTAATAATTCTTCCGGACTTTCTAAAGCCTCCTTAATGGCTACCAAAAAACCAACAGATTCTCTACCGTCTATTATTCTATGGTCGTAAGATAAGGCGACATACATCATAGGATGGATTTCAACTTTTCCGTTTACTGCTATTGGACGCTCAATAATGTTGTGCATGCCTAAAATACCGCTTTGTGGTGGGTTAATAATTGGCGTCGATAACATACTGCCAAATACACCACCATTGGTAATAGTGAATGTACCGCCAGTCATTTCATCTACCGTAATTTCACCATCCCTAGCTCTTGTAGCCAATCGTTTCACCTCTGACTCTACTCCTCTAAACGATAAATTTTCGGCATTTCTAATAACCGGTACCATAAGACCTTTTGGTCCAGAAACGGCAATACTCACATCAACGAAATCGTAAGTAATCATTTCTCTTTCATCAATCATAGAATTGACGGTTGGATATAGTTTTAAGGCTCTCACAACAGCTAATGTAAAGAAAGACATAAAGCCTAAATTTACACCGTGCTTAGATTTAAAGTCTTCTTTGTAGGAGTTACGCAGTTCAAAAATAGGAGTCATGTTCACCTCGTTAAACGTGGTTAACATGGCCGTTGTATTTTTAGCTTCTACCAAACGCTCCGCAACCTTACGGCGCAACATTGACATTTTACTGCGTGACGTACCGCGTTGTCCACCAGTTGGAGTTCCCATTGATGGTACTGCATTAACAGCGTCATCTTTAGTAATTCTGCCATCTTTACCTGTTCCTTTTACAGAGCTAGCAGCTACACCTTTTTCTGCTAATACTTTTTTAGCAGCCGGACTTGCGGAACCTGTTGCGTAGGTTTTAGACTCTGAAGACGTTGGTTGAGTTGCTTCTTTTTTAGGTGCTTCTGGCGCATCCTTCTTTTCTTCTTTAGCTGGCGCCTCACTTTTAGCCGCTGCTTTATCACCTTCTGGTTTTGTTGCGCTTGTATCAATTAAGCAGACCACTGCTCCTACCTCAACTGCATCTCCTTCTTCAGCCTTTAAAGTAATCGTTCCGCTTGCTTCTGCAGGTAACTCTAAAGTTGCTTTATCACTATCTACCTCTGCAATGGCTTGATCTTTTTCTACATAATCTCCATCCTGAACTAACCATTCTGCAATTTCTACCTCAGTAATTGATTCGCCTGGCGAAGGCACTTTCATTTCTAAAATCATGGTCTTTATTTTATTTAGCTCTAACTTAAGTTGTATTAATTTTTTATCGCTGATTGTTTTTGGTTTTATCAAAAACGTAATCTATCACTTCTTTTTGTCTCTTTTTCGAACGCGTAGAACTCCCCGCTGCTGGTGCTCCGTAAGGCCTTCTACTGGCTGCTCTAAATTGTTTAGCTTCCTCTAAATGCATTAACATATGGCTGTAAGCACCCATATTTCTTGGTTCTTCCTGTGCCCAAACAATATCATCTGCGTTTTTATACTTTTTGATGGTCTGTCTTATGTCTGCTGCTGGAAGCGGAAATAATTGTTCTACTCTCACCAAAGCTATATCGTCTCTACCTAATTGTTCTTGTTCCTCTAATAAATCGTAGTAAAATTTACCAGTAACAAAAACTAATGTTTTTACTACCTCAACTTTCGCCTTGTCATCGTCAATTAGCATCTTAAAACTGCCGTTAGCAAATTCATCTACTGTAGAAATTACCTTTGGATGTCTCAATAAACTCTTAGGAGTAAAAATAATTAAAGGTTTTCTGTAATTGGCTTTCATTTGTTTACGCAACAAATGAAACATATTTGCAGGAGTGGTGCAGTCTGCAACAAACATATTGTCTTTTGCGCATAATTGCAAAAAGCGTTCCATACGACCCGAGGAGTGCTCTGCACCTTGACCTTCATAACCATGAGGTAATAACATTACCAAACCGTTTTGCATTTTCCATTTATCTTCTGCTGCAGAAATATATTGGTCCACCATTATTTGTGCTCCGTTGCCAAAATCTCCAAATTGGGCTTCCCAAATGGTCAAAGTATTTGGGCTTGCCATGGCATAACCATAATCAAAACCTACAACACCGTATTCTGACAGTAAGGAATTAAAAATATTAAACTGCCCTTGATTTTCAGACACCTTATTCAACAACACAATTTCTTCCTCGCTATCTTCCACTTTAACCACGGCATGACGGTGCGAAAAGGTACCTCGTTCTACATCCTGTCCAGAAATTCTAACATTAAATCCTTCGTTTAAGAGGGTTCCGTATGCCAAATGCTCAGCCATTGACCAATCTAATCGGTCTTCGTCAAACATATCTTGTCTCGACTCTATCAATCGCTGAATTTTACGAATAAACTTTTTGTCTTCAGGTAACTTAGATATAACCTTGGTAATATTTTTTAAAGTTTCTTTAGATACTGTAGTGTCAACAGACTTCATCATTTCACCTTCAGTAACTCTGGTAAACCCTCTCCACTCCTCTTGCATAAAGCCAGTGATCTCTGTTTTATCTTCTTTACGGGAATCTTCTAATTTTTCTTCGAGGATCTCTTTATACTTCGCTTCAATATGACCTACATAGCCCTCGTCAATAACGCCTTCGTCTAATAAACGCTGGGCATAGAGCTCTCTCGGGTTTTTATGATTTGAAATCGCTTTATAAAGTAATGGTTGCGTAAATTTAGGTTCGTCTCCTTCATTATGTCCATATTTTCTGTAACCGAGTAAATCGATAAATACATCGCGCTTAAATCGCATTCTAAAATGTAAGGCAAATAGGGCCGCATGCACCACCGCTTCGGCATCATCTGCATTAACATGAAGCACAGGCGACAAGGTAACTTTAGCAACATCAGTACAATAAATGCTTGAACGTCCGTCTAAGTAATTGGTAGTAAACCCTATTTGATTGTTCACAACAATATGTATGGTTCCGTTGGTTTTGTAGCCGTCTAATTTTGCCATTTGTACCACCTCATAAACCACTCCTTGGCCAGCTATTGCGGCGTCGCCATGTACTACGATTGGCAAGACTTGAGAAGCATCTTTAATTTCGTTTTTGTCTTGTTTTGCTCTCGCAATACCTTGAACAACAGCGCCTACGGTTTCTAAATGTGAAGGGTTAGGAGCTATATTTAAGTTTATCTTTTTATTTTTGTACGTTTCGCGGTTACTTGTCCAGCCTAAATGATACTTTACATCGCCGTCAAACACTTTTTCTTCATAATCTTTCCCGTCGAATTCGCTAAAAATATCTTTAGCAGATTTGCCGAAGATGTTAGTTAAGGTACTCAAACGGCCTCTGTGAGACATTCCCATAACAAACTCTTTAACGCCTTCATCAGCTGCTCTTTCAATAATAGCATCTACAGCCGGAATTAAGGATTCGTTCCCCTCTAAGGAAAAACGTTTTTGTCCGACGTATTTCGTATGTAAAAACGCTTCAAAAGAAACTGCTTGATTTAGTTTATTGAGAATATATTTTTTTTCGTCGTGAGAAAACTGAGGATGATTATCATTGACATTTAATTTATTTTGAATCCACTCAATTTCCTCGGGTTTTCTTATATACATATATTCAATCCCAATAGAATCACAATAAATATGTTCTAAATGGTTGATAATATTTTGAAGTGTTGCAGACCCTAAACCTAGAACCTCTCCCGCCGAAAATGTTGTGTTTAAATCCGCTTTGCTTAAACCAAAATTTTCAATCTCTAAAGTAGGCTCATAAGAGCGTCTTGCTCTAACTGGATTGGTTTTTGTAAACAAATGCCCTCTACTTCTGTAACCGTCTATGAGCTTTAAAACTTGAAATTCCTTTTGAAGTTGTCCTGAGATTTGAGGAGAAGCTTCTGTAACACTTTCGTCCTTTAATCCATGGGTTTCAGATCCAAAGTCAAAACCCTGAAAAAAGGCACGCCAACTTGGCTCTACGGAATCTGGATTTATTAAATATTGATCGTATAAATCAGCAAAGTATGCTGTATGTGCTGCGTTAAGAAAGGAGTATTTATCCATTATTTTTTATGAGACGTTATCGCTTCAACAAAATTTCTTCAAAAATACAACTTTTGGGATATATAGATGCGGATTTATTATATTTATAACGTATTACCAAGAACAAATTTTATTATGATACTTTACAATTTGATGCAGATAAAAAAAACAATGCTATGCTGGCTTTTTGTCTTTATTTTTATCCCATTTTCATTTGCACAAGATTTTCCGTCACAGCCAAATTCGTTTTGGAGACAGGTACAATTTGGTGGCGGCTTGGGTCTCAATTTTGGCAATGGATTTTTTAATGGTTCCATTTCACCAAATGCTATTTACAGATTTAATCCTTATGTCGCAACTGGTCTAGGCCTCAACTTTCAGTATAGCTCGCAGCGCGATGTCTATAAATCTACTGTTGTAGGAGCTAGTGCTATTGGTCTTTTTAATCCTATACGAGAAATTCAAATCTCTACTGAGTTTGAGCAACTCTATATCACAAGAAACTTTGATGAAAATTTTGTGAGCAATGCTGATGACTCCTATTGGTATCCTGCGCTGTTTTTAGGCCTTGGTTGTACCAATGGCAACGTCACTTTTGGAATTCGGTATGATGT
Organism: uncultured Flavobacteriaceae bacterium; assembly: GCA_964388865.1. Taxonomy (GTDB): domain Bacteria; phylum Bacteroidota; class Bacteroidia; order Flavobacteriales; family Flavobacteriaceae; genus Winogradskyella. The sequence continues at coordinate 5,305 of CAYMDB010000030.1, read as the reverse complement.
ATTATACGACCGAAACAAAAGTATTTATAACGACGCCTGGATGCCTTTTGTGAGGGTGTTTTTCTAAAAATATACCATTTCATACACAAATTTGTTTTACTTAGGATTTCTTTTCTTCTTGGATCGCTAAATATGCTCAAAATCACTTTCAATAATGCGACAAAGTTCGGCGTGAAGTCGGACTTTTGTTTCCTAAAATTTTGACCACTATATCCATTAAATGATAAAAATCATGTTTTAGTCTCATAGCGTACCGAATATTTGTTCTTAATTAAGACAATTTTATCCTATTTAATATTAAAGACTATTTACTATGAAACAATTAAACATACCAGCTCATATTTCTCTACTTGCACTCTTCCTTTTTGCAGCGTGTTCTGAGAACAAAGACATGGCGACTGAAACAACTGCAGACATCCCTGTACGTCGTGAAATGATCGCAGAATTAACCTCACCACCAAACGTCCCTACTCCAATAGGAAGACGAAAAGCTAAAAAGCTCATTGTTAAGATGGAAATTCTTGAAGAAATAGGTGAAATGACCGACGGTGTTAAATATGTTTACTGGACTTTTGGTGGCACTGTGCCCGGAAGTTTTATAAGAACACGTGTTGGAGATGAAGTTGAATTTCACTTGCAAAACCATCCCGACAATAAATTACCACACAACATAGATATGCACGCCGTAACAGGTCCTGGTGGTGGAGCCGAGTCGTCTTTTGTAGCCCCTGGGCATGAAAAGGTGTTTTCATTTAAAACTTTAAATACTGGATTATATGTGTATCACTGCGCTACCGCTCCTGTTGGAATGCACATTGCCAACGGTATGTATGGAGAATATTTCATGGCGATATTGAAGAAGTCCGTATTTGGAATGTAGCCAGAACTACTGAGCAAATAGATGATTCAAAAAACTGTGAACTAAAAGGTACTGAAGATGGATTAGTTGCTTACTACAAATTTAATCAAGGTAACGCAGCCGAAGATAATACTAGTATTACTACTTTGACAGATGCTTCTGGAAATGGCAACAATGGAACATTAAATGGTTTTGCTTCAGCAGGAACTGAATCAAACTGGTTAGCTGGTTCGCTAATTGTTACTGGAATAACATGTACAACGCTTAACACTTCAAATTTCGAAGTAGTTAATAACATTAAAATGTATCCAAACCCTACAAACAATTTTGTTACAGTTGAGGTAAGTAAGCTAACCAATGCAAAATTGCAAGTCATAGATATTACAGGAAAAATGTTAATGAATCAACACTTAAATTCAAGTTTAAATTATGTTGGTCTACAACAACTAAATTCTGGTCTTTATTTGTTCAAAGTAGTTTCAGATGAAGGCTCTTTTACGAGTAGAATAATTAAGAATTAAGTAAATAATAAAAATATAATGGTAACAAAGTCAGCAAATTGCTGGCTTTTTTACTTTAAATAAAAAATCAACATCAAACGCAACGCTTATTCAAATAGTATTAGGCTGTTGATGAAAGTCGTTGAAATTGTCATTTTTAGACAAATATTGAAAGCTCGCTGCATGTCGAATACCAAGTCCACGCTATTCGGTGCACTTCATAAATTACAATTTTAAATATTTACGTCATCTTAATCGTCTAACTGTTTTCAATATTTATTGAAAACTATTAAGTTGAAAGTTTTGTAATAAATTTAAAATAAGGTTTACTAAATTTTTACAGATATCCGCTTAGAGCTCGTCCTTCGGTGATTTGGTCTTATATTTATGTTTAAACCATACCTTCTGCCATTCCCGTTGAAGAACTAAAAAACACACCTCCTCTGATAGCTGAAGGACATCACTGCCATCTAAAGCTTTAATTTTTACTTCGGAAACATCAATGATATAAAGTAGATTAAGATAATCTGAAAATTTATTCTGAATCAGGTGAAATAAGACCTCATGAAGTGTCAATTTTAAACTTGATGGCAGAGTTTCTTTATCAAATTCTAAATCGATATTAGCATATAACATATCTTTATTAAGCTGTAGAATCAGCTTTTTATAAAGCTTCAGTTCTTGTGCTTCAGATATTAAATCTTCAAAATTGGACGGTAAATTCATTAGACACGTCTATTCATTAGTTGCTCACCAAATACGCTGAGCATTTGTTTTTTATCGTCTGAAATATGTAGGGCTTTTAAAACCTCAAAAGCTTTATTGGTATATGCTTTTACGGCATTTTGAGTCGCTTCGGAAGCGCCAGAAGTTTCAAAAATAGCTTTGACGTTTCGCACTTTTTCGTCGTTAGACAGGGTGTTGTTAGTTATGAAACGTATTAAATCACTCTGTTCTTGTTCTGAACCTAATTCTAAAACTTTGAGATAGAGATAGGTTTTTTTGTGTTCTAAAATATCGCCTCCAACTTGTTTTCCAAAGGTCTCAGGATCTCCAAACGCATCTAAATAATCGTCTTGCAGCTGAAAAGCAATGCCTAAATTACGGCCAAAATCGTAAATTGAGTTTTGATCTTCAGTTGAAGCCTTAGCCACTATAGCTCCCATTTTCATGGCAGCAGCAACCAGAACTGCTGTTTTATACTCAATCATTTTGAGATATTCTGGTATGGTAACGTTGTTTCGGGTTTCAAAATCAATATCGTATTGTTGACCCTCACAAACTTCTAATGCTGTTTTGCTAAAGAGTTTTGCAAGCGCCTGAAAAGTCTCAGGTTCATAATTTTCAAATAACTGGTAAGCCAGTATCAACATGGCATCACCTGAAAGAATTCCAGTATTTAAATCCCACTTCTCGTGAACTGTTTCTTGTCCTCTGCGCAAAGGTGCATCATCCATAATATCATCATGCACTAATGAAAAATTATGGAAAACCTCAACTGATAACGCCGCATCCATTGCTAATTTATAGTCACCACCAAAAACGTCAGTAGTCATTAAAGTTAAGACAGGTCTTAAACGTTTACCTCCTAATTTTAAAATATAATTAATTGGATCGTATAAATTATTTGGCTCTTTGGTCACGGCAAAATCTTCCAAATAGCTTAGAAACGATTTCTGATAGGCTTCGATGTGTTGCATCTCACAAAAATAAAGCATTAAAAATATTTTAAGCTAATGTTAGCTATGTTAAAAATTCATTAAAACCTTGGAAACGATTTTGGTTTTTAAAGTTTCCAACCTTACCTTTGCCCCCAATTATGAGAGAAAAGATTTTAACTAAATCCCTAGACCTCTTTTTAAACTTAGGTTTTAAAAGCGTTACTATGGATGATATCGCTAACGAGATGGGCATTTCTAAGAAAACCATTTATGTGCATTTTCCCAATAAGACCAAATTAGTGGAAGCCACCACTTTGCATCTTTTTGAGACTATATCTTGCGGTATAGATGACATTTCTGCTTTAAAGAAGAACCCCATTGAGGAAATTTTTGAAATTAAGGCCTTTGTGATGGAACATCTAAAAAATGAAAAATCCTCACCACAGTATCAATTACAAAAATATTATCCCAAGATTTTTGCAGCTCTAAAAACCAAACAATTTGAAGTGATGCAAGGCTGTGTTACAGAAAATTTACAACGCGGCGTAGCACAAGGCTTGTACCGTGACAACATGGATGTCGATTTTATCTCAAGAATTTACTTTTATGGCATGGTAAGCCTTAAAGACCAAGAGCTCTTTCCATTAGTTGCATTTTCTATGAATACTTTAATGATGTATTATTTAGAATACCATTTAAGAGGTATTTGTACCACTGCCGGACTAGAAACCTTGACTGAATTATTAAAAAATCAATCACAACGAAATTAACCAATGAGAAAAAACCTCATCCTAATTATAAGTTTACTTGCTATCACTACAGGATTTTCGCAAGATAAACCAACGCGTTTATCGCTTCAGGAAGCTATAGATTATGCCCTAGAAAATAATCGCAATGCCATAAATGCAGCGCGTGATATTGATGCTGCAAAGGAACAAAAATGGGAAACAACCGCAACGGGATTACCACAGATTAATGCAAAAATAGATTATCAGAATTTTCTAAAACAGCAAGTATCTGTTATCCCTGCTGAATTTTTTGGTGGTGAAAAAGGAGAATTTACCGAAGTTATTTTTAGCACACAACAAAGTGTTAATGCCTTCGCCACACTCAAGCAAAAAATATTTGATGGTTCTTATATTGTGGGCTTACAATCTGCTAAGGTTTTTTTAGAAATCTCTAAAAATGCTAAAGTAAAAACGGACCTTGAGGTGCGTAAAGCCGTTATTGAAGCCTACGGAAATGTGCTCCTCGCTGAAGAGAGTGTTATGGTACTAAAGCGCAACGTGGACGTCTTAGAAAAGAATTTATTTGAAACTACTAAAATATTTGAAAACGGTTTAGAGGAAGAGGAAAGTGTTGAGCAACTTAAAATCACGCTATCGAGCATTAAAAGTAGTTTAAATAACACCAACCGCCTGAAAACTCTGGCCTATCAAATGCTCAATATTACCTTAGGATTAGATGTGTATCATCCATTACTATTAGCAGATAGTTTAGAAAGTTTAACGGCTCAAAACATTTCACTTGGTATTTTAGAAGCCGATTCTAATCCAGAAAATACCGTAGACTATCGTATTGCAGCTAATGACGCCCAATCTAAAGCCCTAATGTTAAAATTAGAGAAAAGCAAGGCCTTACCAACGCTAAACGCATTTTTAAACGGTGGTTATTCAGGTTTTAGCGATGCATTTACCTTTACAACTACTAACCAAAATTGGTTTGGGTCTTCACTCTTCGGACTTACCTTAGACATTCCCATTTTTAGTTCTGGTATGCGAAGTGCCTCCACAGCACGCGCACAAATTAATTTTGAAAAAGCACAGACCGAACTCACCGAGACCGAGCAACGCATTAAACTAAAGATTGCAGCTGCAAAAAGTGATTACCTGTTTGCTATTGAAGATTACGATAATAAAAAAGAAAATTTAGCCTTAGCCGAACGGATAGAGACAAAAAACCAAACCAAATTTTTTGAAGGGATTGGCTCTAGTTTCGAACTGCGCCAAGCACAAACCCAACTATACACCGCTCAGCAAGAATTATTACAAGCCATGCTCGACGTCATCAACACAAAAGCAGCCTTAGACACAGCACTTAATACGGTAACCTTAAATTAATCAGAGTCATTACACCCACTATGAAAAACGCATATTCAATTTTAGCTATTACTTTTCTTTTACTCTCATGCGGAGGGGACAAGAAAAATTCCGTAGACAAAGTTTTAGTTTGTAATAATTTAGCCGCCCTCCGAGAAAAGCGTGGAGAGCTCGTTAATCAGCAAG
>CAYMDB010000029.1:0-15750 GCA_964388865.1 uncultured Flavobacteriaceae bacterium | reverse complement strand
TTATCGTGATTTCTATCGACGGTATAACCCCCAAATTTATGCAGTGTATAGGTTTCATTTTTTTTAACCTGATAGCTATAGCTAAAAGAGGCACTAGTAGCATCTGCCTTAATATTTGGTTCTATGATAACCGATTTATGATCGATATAGGCTTGCGACTCCATGAAGGTACAGGTGTAAAAATCTGTTTTCATGGTTTTAGCTTCAATAAAAGCTTGGTTGTTTTCGTGACTTACATTTAAGGTGTCCCAAAACGTATCGTCCCAATTGGTGTCTTCATTTGTAATGCCACTATCAATATAAGGTCTGTAGGTGATGGAGGCATCTGAATTTAAAGGCTTAATAGAATAGGATATGGCGCCTAATTCATCCCGATCCAAACTTAAAAACCGCTTTATATTCACTTCAATTTCTATATCATTTTGAAGTGTGGCTATAAAGCTTCTCGAGAGCCAGCCTTCTTTCATGTTGAGTTCTCTTTTAAAATTATTTACCGTTTTGCAGGTATATAAATCTAATTCCTCATCGTTAATAAAAATAGTAATGCCAATCCAGTTTGGTGCATTCAATACTTTTGCAAAATATTCTGGATAGCCGTTTTTCCACCAACCCACTCTCGTTTTATCGGGATAATAAACACCACCGATATAACTGCCTTGAAATGTTGGTCCGGAATATTTTTCCTCAAAGTTGGCCCGTTGACCCATAGCACCATTGCCTATACTAAATAAGCTCTCTGATGCTTTTACGTTTTTAGGATCGAATCCTTCCTCTAAGATTGACCAAGGATTTGGTATGATATAATCTAGATTCATGTATGATATTGTTTGTCGCGCTAAAATTTTAAACGCATTTATATTTAATTGTTTATTAAGGTATTTAGAAAGTCTTCTGAAATTTCGGTAAAATCCTTAAAGACGTATTTTGCATGACCCAAAACAGATTTACTTCCAATACCTATGGACAGCATATTAGCCACATTAGCAGCTTCTACGCCAGCAACAGAATCTTCAAAGACAATGCAGTTTTCAGGTTCTATATTTAATAATTTTGCTGCAATTAAAAACACCTCAGGATCTGGTTTCGCTTTGCTAACATCCGTACCATCTACAATGGCATGAAACAATTTTTCAATGTTTGTTTTTTCAATAATATAGCGTGCATTTTTACTGGCCGAACCTAAGGCAATACCCTGGTTTTTTTCTGCTAAAAATTCTAAAGTTTTTTTGACGTCTGGCAGTAATTCAGAATCATCCATCTTGTTGATATAAGAGAGGTATTCTTCATTTTTTTTCGCCATTAATCTTGTAAACTCTGTTTCGCTAAGGGATTTGTTTCCCCACGACAGTATTTTTTCTAAAGATCGCACACGGCTCACTCCTTTGAGTTGCTCGTTGTCTTCTTTAGTAAAATCTATGTCTAAGCTATTGGCTAATTTTTTCCAAGCCAAAAAGTGATATTTTGCGGTATCTACAATGACACCGTCTAAGTCGAATATAAATCCTTTTTTACTCATTAATTTAATTTAGTAATTACATCTAATTTATCCTTAATTCTAAATGATAATAAGCCCGCTATAATAAGACTTCCTCCGCTAACAACTAATGCGAAAATTGCTTGATTGTCATACGCGTACTTTACTAATGGTCCACCAATTATTCCATTGATAATTTGCGGTATGACGATAAAAAAATTGAAGATCCCCATGTAAACACCCATCTTTTTCGGAGAGATAGAACCCGCAAGCATAGCATAAGGCATAGATAATATACTTGCCCATGCGATTCCGATGAGAACCATGGGTAAGATAAGCCCGTACGCACTTGAAGTAAAGTATATAAGTATTAAACCAAAACCGCCTGCAAATAAAGCAAAGGCATGTGTTTTCTTTCGGGATATTTTTTTTGCTATGATAGGAAGTATAAATGCCACTATGGCTGAAATTCCGTTGTAAATTCCGAATAGAATTCCCACCCAATTGCCAGCTTCTTGATACTGTTCACTGCTGGAATCCTCTGGAGGCAAACCATAAATGTGCTGTGCAATTGCAGGAACTGCAAAAACCCACATCCCAAAAAGCGCAAACCAGGAAAAGAATTGCACCCAACTTAATTGACGCATCGTTTCTGGCATTGTTCTAAAATCTTCAAAAATATCGCTTAATTTTGCCTTTGGCTGTTCGCCTTTAACAACAATGAATTTAGTGTCATTTTTGGCATCTTCAAATTGTTGAAGCTCTTTGGGTGAATATTCCTTTGTGGTAAAAATGGTGACCAAAATTGATCCAATTAACACCATGGCGCCAAAAATAAAGGACCACAATAAATTTTCTGGAACCGTACCATCGGGAGAGGTTTTGGCAAATCCAAACCAATTGCTCAACATCCAAGGCAACCACGACCCTATGACAGCACCAACGCCTATAAGCGCGGTTTGTATACTAAAGCCTTTTGTCGTTTGTTCATCCGAGAGATTATCGGCCACCAAAGCTCTAAAGGGTTCCATAGCAATATTAAAGGATGCATCCATTATCATAAGCATCCCTGCTCCCACCCATAAGGCTGGTAAAATGGCAATCATAAAGTCGGCTTGTGGAATAAGCACCATACCAATAGATGCCAAAACTGCACCCAAAAGGAAGAAGGGTTTTCTGCGTCCAAATCTGGTCCAAGTATTATCGCTGTAATGCCCAATTATTGGCTGTACAATGAGCCCCATAAACGGAGCAATTAACCAAAACCATGACAGTTCATGGACATCAGCACCAAAAATTTGTAAAATTCTACTTGCGTTGGCATTTTGCAGGGCAAAGCCCATTTGTATTCCCAGGAATCCGAAACTCATGTTCCAAATTTCCCAGAAACTTAGTGTACGCTTTTTCATGAAATAGTATTATTAGATTATACTATTCTGACAAGCTTTGCTCATCAAAACTCAAATGAGAAGTAAAAATATAAGTTTTGATTTATTAGGTGTAAAGATAATTAATATTTTAAATTAACAAAGTTAAATTTCTATCGGGTTGATTCTCGCTCTACTAAGTTTGTAGAAATGACCACCGTTTGAAATTGCTCTTCTTCATCGTGATATTCCTTTTCAATTTTATCGATTAAAAGTTCCGCAGCCTTTTCTCCCATTTGTTGCGCATGTTGACTCACTGTTGTTAAACTCGGTGTAGCGTGTTTAGACAGCACACCATCCGTAAAGCCAATGACTTGAACGTCTCTAGGAACATTTAACCCTAATTTTCTAACGACTTTCATGGCAGATAGTGCATAAAGCTCGTTAACTGCAAACACACCATCTATCTTTTTATTGGATTTAAAAAGCTGTTCAATTGTATCCTCCAAAGCTTCTAAATGCACCTCGTAGTCTACGATATCATCCATTTTTAATATCAGATCTGCTTCGGGTGTAATTTTGTTTTCTTGTAAGGCCTCAAGGTAGCCTTGGGTTCTTAATTTACCAACACTAACATAATCTTTGGTTGTGATTAAGGCAATAGTTTTGCACTGGTTTGAAATTAATTTTTGCACGGCATTCTTGGCTCCGTTAAAGTCATCTACAATTACCTTATCACATTTTATTTCGCTCACAACTCTATCAAACATTACAATAGGCATACCCTGACTCATGGTTTCTTTAAAATGATGGTAATCTTGTTGTTGTAAGGTTTCCTTAGATATTGATAGAATAAAGCCATCGATACTGCCATTGGCGAGCATTTCCATATTTATAACTTCCTTAGAAAACGACTCATTAGACAAGCCAATGATGACATTATACCCTCTTTTATTAGCTACCAACTCTACACCTCTAATTACTTTTGAAAAGAAATGGTGTACAATTTCTGGGATGATGATCCCTATAGTATTGGTTTTTCTGTTTTTTAGACTTAATGCAATATTGTTTGGTCTATAGTTATAAAGCTTTGCAAAAGCCTGAACTTTTTGCTTGGTGTCCTCGCTAATTTCAGCGCTATTTCTGAGTGCCTTAGAAACCGTAGATATAGACACGTCTAATTCTCTAGCGATTTGTTTTAGGGTGATTTTTCTTCTCATTTGAAAAATTTTATTGAAACCTATTTTGGCGAAGATAAGAGAAAAACAAAATATTAAAATTTAGATATTCTTAATTTAACTAAAGACCCATTGTTAATCCCTTAATTTTTACCTATATTCAACTGCGTTTTTTAATTTTAATAAAAGTTTTTAACACGAAAACGTTTGCGTGACATTGGTCATGTTTTTTAACAGTCATTTCATCTTAAATTTACATAGATTTAACCCGAGAAGTGAAAATATAAATTAAAAAACTGAGCAATTTAACTTAAACATATTGTATGAAAACATTCTTAAATGCTTTACTATTCTGTCTAATTATGATACCCGCAACATTGATGGCGCAATCACCCGTCAATGGAACCGTTACAGATAAAGCAAACGCTATGCCTTTACCCGGGGTAAACGTCATTGTTAAAGGAATTTCTAGGGGTGCATCAACCGATTTTGATGGCAACTATACCTTAGATGTAAGCGAAGGAGAAATAGTAGTGATTTCTTATCTTGGCTATACCACACAAGAAATAATATTTACCGGTCAATCTAGAATTGATGTCACCTTAGTTGAAGATGCCGCCCAATTAGATGAAGTTCTTCTTATTGGTTATGGTTCCGTAAAAAAAGAAGACTTAACAGGTGCGGCAGATTTATTAAAGTCAGAAGATTTTAACCAAGGTCCACTTGTTTCTGCACAACAGCTTATTAGCGGTAAGATAGCAGGTGTATCCGTTACCTCTGCTAGTGGTGCACCCGGAGAAGGACAAAACATTATTATACGAGGTAATGGATCCTTATCTTTATCCAGTAATCCTTTAATTGTCCTAGATGGCATGCCCTTAGATCAAGGAGGAGTTGGTGGTTCTAGAAACCCTCTAAACCTCATTAACCCTAATGATATTGAAAGCATGACCATTTTAAAAGATGCGTCTGCCACATCTATCTATGGGTCTAGAGCTGCAAATGGTGTTATTATTATTACCACTAAGAAAGGGAAAAATTCTGAATTTAAATTCAACTTAACATCATCAACAACGGTGCATACATCAGTAGATCGCGTTGATGTTTTAAATGCAGATCAATTTAGAAATATCGTTACCAACCACCCTCAAGCAAATGCTTCAACAATAGCATTGCTTGGGAACAACAATACAGATTGGCAGGACGAAATTTACACATCTGCTTTTGGTAAAGATCACTCTTTTAGCGCTCTAGGTAATGCTTTTGGTATTCCAATGAGAGCTTCTCTTGGTCATTCTGACCACGATGGAATTTTAAAACGAGATAATTTTAGCAGAACAACAGCGTCTCTAAATTTAAGTCCAAGTTTATTTGATGACCATTTAAAATTTGAAATTACCGCTAGAGGAAATTATACAGAAAACTTTTTCGCAGATAGAGGCGCCATTGGAAGTGCTAGTAATTTTGATCCAACACAACCTGTGTACGACCCCACTTCACCTTTTGATGGGTATTTCTCTTGGATAGATTCTTCAACAAATCTGCAACCTAGCTTGGCCGGGACTAACCCCGTAGCACTATTAAACTTGAGAGATGATAGCGCTGAAGTAAGACGCTTTATCGTTAATGCTAAAGCCGATTATAAACTGCACTTTTTTCCTGATATTACAGCAACTATAAGTACAGGTATCGATGAATCAAATAGTAACGGTAGAACTATTGTTTCCGATTTAATCCCAACTTCAGACCCCACTTGGAATGGATCAAAAAACACCTACTCCAACATTTCAACTAATAAATTATTTGATGCCTATTTAACATATACAAAATCCTTAAACGACGCCCACAACATCACTGCAGTTGCAGGTTATTCGTATCAGTCTTTTGAATATGATAACTTTAGCTATAATAGCGAAGACGAAGAAGATGGTAATGATTTTGAATTTATTGACAAATCTAAAAATGTATTATTATCTTACTTTGGTCGAGTAAATTACGATTACAACAGTAAATACTTATTAACGGCCACATTAAGAGCGGATGCTTCATCTAAATTGAATCCAAATGACCGCTGGGGTTATTTTCCATCCCTTGCGTTAGCGTGGAATATACATAATGAAGATTTTTTAAACAACGATAAGATAAATGAACTTAAACTACGAGTTGGATATGGTGAAGTTGGAAACGTAAACGGTTTAGGGGATTATTTGTTTTTAACCCGATATACGGGAAGTCAATCTTCAGCCAATTATCAATTTGGCAATACCTTCTACCAAACGTATAGACCAGATCCTTTAAATGAAAATTTAAAATGGGAGATTGGTAATACGCTCAATGTTGGTTTAGACTACAGCTTTTTTAACAGAAGAGTTTCTGGTTCTATAAACCTCTACAAAAAACAAACTAAAGATTTAATAGCTTCAGCTTCTGTTGACCCTTTTACTAATTTCGGTGCTCGAATTGAAAAAAATATTGGTGACATGGAAAACCGAGGTGTTGAATTTGCCATTAACCTTATACCAGTAAGAACTGATGATTTTGAATGGTCTATAAATTACAACATCGCATTTAATGATAATGAAATAACCCGATTACCTTTTGATCAAGAAGTTGGTGGTATTAGCGGAGGTGTTGGTAATAATGTACAACTGCATACCGAGGGAGAGGCTCCTTATAGTTTTAATGTATTCCAACAAGTTTACGACACCAATGGAAAACCAATTGAAGGTGCTTTTGTAGACAGAAATGGCGATAACGTTATCAATGATGCCGACAAGTATCTTTACAAAGATCCTTATGCTGATATTATTATGGGCCTAAACACCAATTTACGTTTCAAAAAATGGGACTTGGCTGTTGTAACAAGAGCCAACATTGGTAACTATGCTTATAACAACGTTGCTTCCAGTAATTCTTACTTAAACGGCATTATACCAACAACCAACAACTTTTTATGGAATATCCACTCAAGTTATTTGGAAAATGGTTTTGTTAGTCAGTCTGATGAACGGAATTTTTTAAGCAGTCACTTTATAGAAGAAGCTTCATTCTTTAAAATAGATAATATAACATTGGGTTATACATTAGATAACGCCTTGAAGGATGCCTCTATTAGACTATATATTTCTGTACAAAATGTTGCAACTATAACAGATTACAAAGGATTAGACCCAGAAATTACTGGCGGTATTGATAATAGCTTTTATCCAAGACCTAGATCATTTGTTTTTGGTGCTAATATTAATTTTTAAAAAAAATGAATTATGAAAAATAGAATTAAACAACTTTTTTGTCTTTTAACTATCTCATTTTTAATGACTGCGTGTCATGATGATTTAGATCAAAATCCAATTGATCCAGATAGTTTTACTGAACAAAATGTATTTGCAAATGCAACGGTAGCGAAAGGTGCGTTGGCAAAACTGTACGCAAGTTTAACACTAACCGGTCAGAATGGCGGTGATAGTGGTGCTGCTGACATTGCAGACATTGATCAAGGGTTCTCTCAATTTACCCGTATGCTTTTTAACCTTAACGAGTTAACCACGGACCACGCCGTTGTTGGCTGGGGCGATCCTGGTTTACCAGACTTACATGGCATGTATTGGTCTGCAAATAATGATTTTACTGGAGCAATGTATCTTCGGTTAGCACAAGAGGTATCTTTTACCAACGCATTTATAAAAAATGCATCAGCATTATCAGGAGAAGAGGTAGACAATTACATTGCAGAAGCACGCTTTTTACGAGCTTTTGCCTATTATAATCTTATTGATTTTTACGCTAATGTGCAGCTGGTAACACAAATAACAACAGATTTACCTTCTCAAAGTTCAAGACAAGACCTGTTTAATTTCGTAGAATCTGAATTATTAGAAATTCAAGATTTATTACCAGACACTAATGAGTACGGACGCGTAGACAAAGTCGCTGCCTGGGCCTTGCTTTCAAGATTATACTTAAATGCTGAAGTATGGACTGGTACAGCACGTTATACAGACTGTATTACCTACTCAAGCGAGGTTATAAATTCCTCTAGCTATATCATAAATATGAATGATGCTAATGGAAATGGAACCGCTTATGACGAATTATTTTTAGCAGATAACCATACTAATGGTGCTCAAAATGAATTCATATTTGCACTAAACTTTGATGGGGTTCAATCTCAGACTTACGGCGGATCAACATTTTTGGTTCACGCTGCAACAGGTGGAAGTATGGACCCGGTAAGTTTAGGAATCAATGGTGGCTGGGGCGGCTATAGAACAACAAAAGCTTTGGTTGAAAAGTTCGAAACAGGTGAAATAGATACTCCCTCATTAAACTCAAGTTTAGTTGGTACAATTTCAAACTGGGGCTTAGTAGGCGATGCTACTGAAAATGGATGGGATGGTCCTGATATGGAAATGTACGAAACCTCACCAAATCAATTTTCACTTTATGCTGAATTAGCAGATGGGCTTTTAAAATTTAGATTTAATGAAGATTGGGGAGTTAATTACGGTGACGATGGCGCTGACGGAACTCTAGAACCAGGGGGCGCAAATATTGATGTCACTGCAGGGACTTACCTAATAACTTTTGACCTAGACAATCTAAGCTATTCGTTTTCAGAAGTTTTACCTTCTGGAGATATGAGAGGTATGTTTTATACCGATGGCCAAAGTTTAGAGATAGCAAGTATTCCACCTTTCAATCAAGGGTATGCTGTAATGAAGTTTAAAAATATAGACTCTAACGGCGATCAAGGAAATGATAGTCGCGGAGAATTTGTGGATGTAGATTTAGCAATTATTCGTTTGGCCGAGATCTACTTAAACTACGCAGAAGCCAACCTTAGAGGCGGAGGCGGAGATATGAATCTCGCTGTCGAAAAAATAAACGAGTTAAGAATGAGAGCTTATGGCGATTCTTCTGGTGCTATTTCTTCTGCAGACCTAACCTTAGAATTTATCTTGGACGAACGCTCACGCGAGCTATATTGGGAAGGTCTTAGAAGAACAGACTTAATTCGCTTTAACAGTTTTACAACGGCTAATTATTTGTGGCCTTTTAAAGGCAATCAGCCAAATGGAACAGCGACAAGTTCTTTTAGAAAAATATTTCCAATTCCAACAAATACAATATCCACCAATCCTAATTTAATTCAAAATGAAGGATACTAATAAAAACCATAAAAAAATGAAAACAATAAAATTTTTAGCAGTATTGCTTATCAGTGTTGTCAGCTTTACCTCATGCGAGAGTGATGATAGCTTAACTTACACCGCTCAACCTGTTGGTGAATTCACATTTTCAAATACTTTTCTTTCAGAATATATCTTAACACCAAGTACCGCAGGAAACTTAGGTGAACGTTTCACTTGGGCTGATGCCAATTTTGATATTCAAACCAATATCAATTATCAATTGCAGAAATCGATAACTGGTGATTTTACTGATATGGAAGTTGTTGGTAGTACTAGTGATAATTCATATGCTATAACTATTGGTGATATGCTACAATATGCAACTCAAGCAGGTTTAGACAATGACAATACCACAGCAGACATTCCTAATACAGGAAGTGTCTATTTTAGAATACGTGCCACAGTAGGCGCAAATTCACCTATAGAACAGATTTCACCAACTCAGGCCTTAACTTTGGTGTTACCAGAAGACAGCGGAACTGATATGCCTGTATGTAATTTAGATCAACTTTGGGCCGTTGGCGCTGGCTTACCAGACGCTGGTTGGGGATGGACTACACCTGTTAGCTTGCCTTGCACAGGCAATGGAATTTATTCTTGGAATGTAAATTTACTAAGTGGCGAAGCTTTTAGATTCTTTACTTCTGAGGGAGATTGGGGCTCAGGACAAAACTATCCCTATTATGCTGGAGAAGGGTATACCATTGATGAGAATTTTGAAGACGCTCTAGATGGTGATAATAATTTTAGATTTACAGGTAGTACTGGTTATTACAGTTTAATTGTAAATACAGTAGATAAAACTATAAGTATTGGGGCACCCCAAGCCACAGGAAATTGTGATTTAGACCAACTGTGGGTCGTAGGTGCTGGGGCTGCAGATGCTGGCTGGGGCTGGACTTCTCCTATTCAACTAGTATGTACTGGCGAAGGTGTTTATTCAGGCACTATTAATCTGCAAAATATTGATGGTTCGGAAAACAACTTTAGATTTTTTACAATTGAAGGAGATTGGGCCTCTGGCCAAAATTATCCATTCTATGCAGATGCCGGCTACACCTTTGATTCTAGCCTAGAAAATGCAATGGATGGTGATAGTAATTTTGCATTTACAGGAACAACAGGCTCTTATTTTATCACAATTGATACTGTAGCAAAGACCATTACCTTAGAGTAAATATCAACAAGTCAAATTAGAAGTAAACAAAAGGTTATCGTTTAAAACAGTAACCTTTTGTTGCTTTATTAAAAACTATTTAAGTTATGAAGAAACTATTACTAAATTTTATATTACTGTTCCCTATTGTGGCATTATCTCAAGTCACAACAAACCCATCGCCAATTTTAATAGATCAATCTGTTACTATAACGCTCGACGTCAATAGCACAGCTACAGATTGTAACGGCTTAAGTAACCCGTCAAAAGTTTATGCACATCTAGGCTTAGGTGATGATTCTGATGAATACGGAATCGCCGTTGTTGGAAATTGGGGACAAGATGACACTGTCGGAGAAATGACAAATAACAACGACGGAACCTTTAGTATCACCTTTGTTCCAAACACCTATTTTGGTTTAACTAGTGCTGAAGAAAGCAGTGTAACTAAAATGGGAATGGTTTTTAGAAATGCCGATGGAACGCAAGAACTCAAAGCTTCTGGATGCTCTAATTTTGTTTTTAATGTTGGAGCTTTTCAAGTTACAATGATCAATCCTTCACCAAGTGCTTATGGGGTCATTGTTATAAACAATGGTGCTAACACGCAAATCTTAGCTCAAAACACTAACGGTGTTGCTAATTATCAATTATTCGCAAATGGAACTAGTGTTCATACACAAAATAGCACAACTTTCTATAACGGTTACGTCTTCACTAACCTTACTGAAAATCAATTTTGTGAATTGGTTATTTCTCAAGGCTCCAATACTGTTATTAAATCGTTTGTTATTTTGGTAAATAATAGCATTTCTGAGGCTCTACCCTCAAATTTGCGAGATGGTATCAACTATGATTCTTCCGACCCAACTAAAGCGACTTTAGTATTAAATGCTCCTAACAAAAATTCTGTTTATGTCGCCGGAAGTTTCAATAACTGGGAACCAACCAGCGCTTATGCAATGAAAAAAGATAATACGACTGGAAAATTTTGGTTTGAATTTTCAGGATTGACCTCTGGACAAATTGAAACTTATCAGTACTGGGTTGGCAGCACTGCTCCTGTTGCTAATTCTCCTAAATTAGTTAAAACTGCAGATCCATATTCTACATTGGTTTTATCACCGTTTGACGATTCTTATATTCCGGCATCAACCTATCCAAATTTGCCCGCCTATCCCGTAGGTCAAGAACGCGAAGTTACAGTATTGCAAACTGGTCAGACCCCTTATGATTGGCAGGTTACAAATTTTGAAAAACCTAAAAAAGAGGACTTAGTTATTTATGAACTTTTAGTCAGAGATTTTGACAGCAACAGAAACTTTCAAGATGTTATTGACAGAATAGACTATTTTAAAAATCTTAACGTCAATGCCATACAGCTTATGCCTGTTATGGAATTTGAAGGTAATGAAAGTTGGGGTTATAACACAGCCTTTCATATGGCTTTAGATAAATTCTATGGCACACCTGACAAGTTTAGGGAGCTTGTAGATGTTTGTCATCAAAATGGTATCGCTGTTATTCTAGACATTGCATTGAATCATGCCTTTGACAGAAATCCTATGGTAAGAATGTGGATGAACGACCCTGATGGTGACGGCTGGGGTGGTCCAAGTTCAGAGAATCCTTATTTTAATGAAATACCACGTCATGCTTATAATGTGGGTAACGATTTTGATCATTCTAGTCCTGCGACAAAAGATTATGTAAAACAAACCGTAAAACAGTGGATAGAAGCATACAATATCGATGGCTTCCGTTGGGATTTAACTAAAGGATTTACGCAAAATTGCGCAGCTAATGACGAAAATTGTACCAACACCTATCAACAAGATCGCATAGACGTTTTAAGAGAATATGCAGATTATTCCTGGTCTCTAGATAATGACCATTATGTTATATTTGAACATTTAGGTTCAGACATTGAAGAAAAAGAATGGGCAAATTATCGCTTAGATGAAGGTAAAGGCATCATGATGTGGGGAAAAATGACCGATCCTTATAACGAGCTTACCATGGGCCAAAATGGGGATAGAAACATTAATAGAATTGGTCATATTGGACACGCTGGGTTTAACGGCCCACGAGTTGTGGGATATCCTGAGAGTCATGACGAGGAGCGTATAATGTATAAGAATGTACAATTTGGTAATACAACCAATCCTGCACATAATGTTCAAGACCTTAATGTGGCCTTATCAAGAATGTCAGCACTAGCAGCCGTTTCCGTGATGGTTCCTGGTCCAAAAATGATTTGGCACTTTGGAGACTTAGGAATGGAAAATTCTATATTTACTTGTAATAATGGTACCGTTAATTTAGAAAATGACGCAGTACCAGGCGATTGCAAGCTAGACACCAAACCACAGCCGCAATGGGCCAACAATTGGTTAACTGACGCCATAAGAAGCGAAATTTACAATGATTGGTCGCGTATGCACGCACTTAAAATTAACGAAGCTGTTTTTGAAGGGGACTATACCATGACCTCAGGAAACTTTACTCCGCGTATTGATATTTTTGACACCTCGATTCCAACTACAGCATTACGAAATGTCATCATTCTTGCTAATTTTGATGTGACAACACAAACGGTAAATACTAATTTTCCAGCCGGACTAACAACAACTTGGTATGATTTAATGGACCCGTCAGGGAATACAACTGTGGCCAATTCTACAACCTCTATTTCAATTCCTGCAGGACACTTTAGAATCTTAGGTAATGCGCAAGCCCAAGCCCTTAGTATTGATGAAGAACAATTATTAGGTTTTTCAATTTATCCGAATCCTGCCAGTACATCTTTTGGGATTAATACAACAGTTTCAAGTATTGAAATCTACGATTTAACCGGGAAAATGGTAAAATCCTTTAAAGGAAATTATAACAGAATGGACACCTTCGATATCGCTGACCTCAATTCAGGAATGTATATTTTAAAAGTTGAAAACAACGATAATCAGATAAAAACAATTAAGTTAGTTAAGCTCTAATTTTCAAGTGTTAATTGAGTAAAAAATGGGCTTCTTACAAAAGAAGCTCTTTTTTTATATCTAGCAAAAACTGGTAGGTACTGTTAGGGTATAAGCGTATTAATACTTAATTTAGCTTCAAGGCCAAAAACCGTAATAAAAACATCATGAAAAGTTACAGAAAAACACTTTTTATTTACCCCTATGCATACCCGTTACTCGCGGTAATTTTATTATCGATGAATAACTCATGCGATAGCGACTCTAACAATGAATCAATACCTGATGAAGCCCCTATTTCATTTTATTACGGAGCCGATTTATCCTATGTTAATGAAATGGAAGACTGCGGTGCCATCTACAAAAACAGCAACGGCACAACAAAAGATCCTTATGCCATTTTTAAAAATGAGGGTGCTAATTTGGTGCGCTTAAGATTATGGCACAATCCAAATTGGACCAACTATTCTAATTTTCAAGATGTAAAAAAATCTATTCAACGTGCTAAAAATAATGGCATGCGTGTGCTTTTAGACTTTCATTACTCCGATACTTGGGCAGATCCAGAACATCAGCAAATACCCGCTGCCTGGCTAAGTGAAATGAACAACACACAAGCTTTAGGCGATTTGCTTTATGACTATACCTATAATACCTTATTAGAATTATCCAATGAAGGTTTACTGCCAAATATCGTTCAGGTAGGAAATGAAATTAACCCGATGATCCTTCAAGATGGTGAATTAGAATGGCCAATTAATTGGGAACGCAACTCCTACTTAATTAACAAAGGTATTTCTGCAGTAAGAACAATTGCCGAGGAAAACAATAAAACCATTGAAGTGATGTTGCATATCGCACAACCTGAAAATGGACTTTGGTGGTTTGAACAAGCCACACAAAACGGAATCACCGATTTCGACTGGATTGGACTTTCCTATTACCCACTTTGGTCCGATTATAATTTAGACGAAATACAAACACCGTTAACCACGCTCATCAGTACTTATAACAAGAAATTAATGATTGTAGAAACAGCATACCCTTTCACCTTAGAAGATGCTGATAACGCCAGCAATATTATAGGTGCTAACGCTTTAACTGGCGGTTATCCCGCTACACAACAAGGTCAATTAGAATACCTTAACCATTTAAGTTTGGTCATAAAAAATGCGGGTGGCGAAGGTTTAATTTATTGGGAACCAGCTTGGGTTTCTACCACATGCTCTTCACTTTGGGCTCAGGGTTCGCATTGGGATAATGCCACACTTTTTGATTTTGACAACCAGGCGACATTGGGGATGAAATTTTATAATGCTTCTCTAAATGATTAAAAATTCGCTGATATCATGTTTCGCCCTCTGGTTTTTAAGCCTTATACCTCTCAGCCTTAATGCTCAAAATAGGGAGGTCATCAACTTGAAAAAAGGTTGGAAATTTAATAAAGGATCCCACCCAAATGCCATAAATATCGAATTTGATGATTCTAAATGGGAATCCGTAGCTGTGCCCCACGATTGGGCTATTTACGGTCCTTTTGACAAAAATATAGACAAACAAACCATTGCAATTTCGCAAAATAATGAAGCTGTAGCTACTGAAAAAACAGGTCGGACTGGTGCCTTACCTTATATCGGAGAAGCTTGGTATAGAAACGAGTTTTCACTACCCAATTTTAACGCTAACAAAAAAGTGCTTATACTTTTTGAAGGAGCTATGAGCGAACCTGAAGTCTTTATAAATGGAAATAAAGTTGGAGAATGGAAATACGGTTATAGCTATTTTTACTTCGATATTACAGACTACATCAATGGTAATGATGCGAATACGCTTACGGTTAAATTGAGTAATCTAGGGAAGTCGTCGAGATGGTATCCTGGTGCTGGTTTATACAGAAAGGTGCAAGTCATAGTTAAAGATCGGGTGAACATTGCGCAATGGGGAACTTTTATTACAACACCAACAATTACTAAAGACATAGCCCAAGTTAATGTAAAAACCGAAGTTACTGGGAAAAACCTAAACTTAGTTACAGAAATATTTGATACTGAAGGAAACAAGGTTGGCTCCAACCAGACACATACAATTTTCGGAAATCACTTTGAACAAAACTTGGCTGTAAAAAATCCGAAACTCTGGAGCCCAGAAACTCCTTACCTCTATACTGCTGTTTCAAAATTATATGTTGAAAATGAACTCAAAGATGAAATTACCAAAAGCTTTGGCATTAGAGACATAAAGTATGATAGAAAGACAGGATTCAGTTTAAATAGCGAGGTTCGAAAATTCAAAGGCGTGTGTCTGCATCACGATTTAGGGCCTATTGGTACCGCTGTGAATATTTCCGCGCTTAGGCGTCAATTGCGTATTTTAAAAGACATGGGTTGCGACGCTATACGTAGTTCGCA